>NZ_JBSFTY010000008.1:0-147368 GCF_053591515.1 Streptomyces sp. NPDC003011 | reverse complement strand
AACGCCCACAAGTCCGGCACCATCAAGGGCCTCACCGCCGACGTCGGCGCCTCCCTCACCTCCGGCGCCCCCATCTGCGAAATCAAGGACTGAGCGCGGGATGCCATGAGAAGCCCGTACTTTGCATTTCATTGCAGTCACCTGTAGAAGAGGCCGTTGACGCGTCATGGCGCGTCGCGGATGATGAAAAAGCCACCGGCGATCGAGCTCCGGACCACCGGAAACGGAAAATGACCGGTGGATTGGATCGGTGCCATCCACGCACGGGTCCGGCGGACCGCAAGCGGCCGAGCAGCATCGCCGCACCGCAGGGAATTCCTTCCGCACACAGGTCCGTGGCCGGCGCCCGGAAACCGAGGACATTCCAAGGAAAAGGACTCATGGCCAAGGAAATGCACATGGACGCCGAAGTGATAGTCGTGGGTGCGGGACCGGCCGGCATGATGCTGGCGGGCGAACTGCGCCTGGCCGGTGTCGACGTGACGGTCCTGGAACGTCTCGACCGGCGCACCGGCGAGTCCCGGGGCCTGGGCTTCACCGCGCGCACCATGGAGGTCTTCGACCAGCGCGGGCTGCTGCCCCGGTTCGGGGAGATCGAGATCAGCAACCAGGGCCACTTCGGCGGCCTGCCGGTCGACTTCGGCGTGCTCGACGGCGCCCACCAGGCCGCCAAGACCGTCCCCCAGTCGCAGACCGAGACGGTCCTGGAGGAGTGGGTCACCGCACTCGGGGGTGACATCCGGCGCGGCCACGAGGTCACCACCGTCAAGGACGAGGGCGACTCGGTCACGGTCGAGGCGCGCGGTCCGCAGGGCCTCGAACGGTTCACGGCCCGGTACCTGGTGGGATGCGACGGCGGGCGCAGCACGGTGCGCAAGGCGGTCGGCTTCGACTTCCCCGGCACCGCGGCGACGATGGAGATGTTCCTGGCCGACGTCCGGGGCCTCGACCTCGCACCCCGGATGATCGGCGAGACCCTGCCCGGAGGCATGGTCATGGTCGGCCACCTGCCGGGCGGCATCACCCGGCTGATCGTCTGCGAGCGCGGCACGCCTCCCCGGCGCCGCACCGCACCGCCCGAGTACGACGAGGTGGCCGCCGCCTGGCAGCGCCTGACCGGCGACGACATCTCGCACGGCGAGCCGGTGTGGGTCAGCTCCTTCGGCGACGCCACCCGCCAGGTCACCGAGTACGTGCGGGGCCGGGTGGTGCTCGCCGGGGACGCCGCCCACATCCACCTGCCGGCCGGCGGGCAGGGCATGAACACCAGCATCCAGGACGCGGTCAACCTCGGCTGGAAGCTCGCCGCCGTGGTGCGGGGCCGCGCCCCGGAGAGCCTGCTGGAGACCTACCACAGCGAGCGTCACCAGGTCGGCAGGCGGCTGCTGATGAACACCCAGGCCCAGGGGCTGCTCTTCCTCAGCGGTCCCGAGATGCAGCCGCTGCGCGACGTGATGACGGAGCTCATCCAGTACCCCGAGGTGAGCCGTCATCTGGCCGGCATGGTCAGCGGTCTGGAGATCCGCTACGACGTCGGCGGCGGCCCCAGCCCGCTGCTCGGCCGCCGTATGCCGCACGTCGACCTGATCCGCTCCGACGGCACCGGCACCAGCAGCACGCAGGCCCTGCACACGGCGCGCGGGGTGCTGCTGGACCTGGAGGACAACGCGGTGCTGCGCCGCCGGACGGCCGGCTGGCGGGACCGGGTCGACGTCGTCACGGCGGCACCGCACGGCGACCGGGCGGCCGAGCGGCTGGCCGGCAGCTCCGCCGTCCTGGTCCGCCCCGACGGCTATGTGGCCTGGGCCGCGCCCGGCAGCCACGGCGACCTGCCCATGGCCCTGGAGCGCTGGTTCGGTCCCGCCCTGTGACACCCGCCGGCCGCGAGGTTCCAGGACCCCGCGACCCCCTGAACCCCCAGAACGCCCAGAACCCCACGACCCCACGACCCGCCCCGGGTCATGAGGAGACAAGGACATGCACAGCACCCTGATCGTGGCCCGGATGGATCCCGGGTCGAGCGACGACGTCGCCCGCCTCTTCCGCGCGTTCGACGAGACGGAGATGCCGCACCTGATGGGCACCCGCCGCCGTCAGCTGTTCTCGTACCGAGGGCTCTACTTCCACCTCCAGGACTTCGACTCCGACGACGGCGGCCGGCGCATCGAGGACGCGAAGGCGGACCCGCGCTTCGTCCGGATCAGCGAGGACCTCAAGCCGTACATCGAGGCCTACGACCCGGCGACCTGGCGCTCCCCGTCCGACGCGATGGCCACCCGCTTCTACACCTGGGAGGCATCGGCGTGACGGCGCGTCGGGTGGTCATCACCGGCATCGGTGTCGTCGCGCCCGGCGGCATCGGTGTGAAGAACTTCTGGAACCTGCTCAGCGAGGGACGCACCGCGACTCGCGGCATCACCTTCTTCGACCCCTCCCAGTTCCGCTCCCGGGTGGCGGCCGAGATCGACTTCGACCCGGAGGAACACGGCCTCGGCCCGCAGGAGACACGGCGGATGGACCGCGCGGCCCAGCTCGCCGTCGTCGCGGCGCGGGAGGCGGTCGGTGACAGCGGGCTGGAGTTCGACGAGCTCGACCCGCACCGGATCGGGGTCACCGTCGGCAGCGCGGTGGGCGCCACCATGGGGCTCGACCGGGAGTACCGCGTGGTCAGCGACGCGGGACGGCTCGAACTCGTCGACCACGCGTACGCCGTACCCCATCTGTACAACTACTTCGTGCCCAGCTCGTTCGCGGCGGAAGTGGCCTGGAGCGTGGGCGCCGAAGGGCCGAACGCGGTGGTCTCCACCGGCTGCACCTCCGGCCTGGACGCGGTGTGCCACGCGGTGGAGCTGCTGCGGGAGGGCTCCGCCGACATCATGGTCGCCGGCGCCACGGACGCCCCGATCTCCCCGATCACGCTGGCCTGCTTCGACGCGATCAAGGCGACGACACCGCGCAACGACGATCCCGAACACGCCTCGCGTCCCTTCGACGGAACCCGCAACGGCTTCGTCCTGGGCGAGGGTTCGGCGGTGTTCGTCCTGGAGGAGCTGGAGAGCGCCAGGCGGCGCGGCGCCCACGTCTACGCCGAGATCGCCGGCTACGCCTCGCGCTGCAACGCCTTCCACATGACCGGACTGCGGCCCGACGGGGCGGAGATGGCCGAGGCGATCCGGGTCGCTCTGGACGAGGCCCGCGCCAACCCGGAGGACATCGACTACATCAACGCGCACGGCTCGGGCACCAAGCAGAACGACCGCCACGAGACGGCCGCCTTCAAACGCAGCCTGGGCGATCACGCCTACGCGGCACCCGTGAGCTCCACCAAGTCGATGATCGGCCACTCGCTGGGTGCCATCGGCTCGATCGAGATCGCGGCCTCGGCCCTGGCCATGGAGCACCACGTGGTGCCGCCCACGGCCAATCTGCACACCCCCGACCCCGAGTGCGATCTGGACTACGTGCCGCTGACCGCCCGCGAGCAGCGCACCGACGCGGTGCTGACGGTCGGCAGCGGATTCGGCGGGTTCCAGACCGCGATGGTCCTCACCCGTCCGGAGAGGAGGGCGGCATGACCACGACCGCGGTCATCACCGGCCTGGGCATCGCCGCCCCCAACGGGCTGGGCGTCAAGGAGTTCTGGACCGCCACGCTCCAGGGCGAGAGCGGCATCGGCCGCGTCGAGCGGTTCGATCCGTCGGGCTATCCGGCGCGGCTCGCCGGCCAGATCCGGGGCTTCGCCGCCGAGGACCACCTGCCCAGCCGGCTGCTGCCGCAGACCGACCGGATGACGCGGCTGGCGCTCGTGGCGGCGGACTGGGCCCTGGACGACGCCGGGGTGCGGCCCGACGAACTGCCCCCGTACGACATGGGGGTGGTCACGGCCAGCTCCTGCGGCGGCTTCGAGTTCGGCCAGAACGAACTGCGGAACCTGTGGAGCAAGGGCAGTCAGTACGTCAGCGCCTACCAGTCGTTCGCCTGGTTCTACGCCGTCAACAGCGGCCAGATCTCCATCCGCAACGGGATGAAGGGCCCCAGCGGCGTGGTGGTCAGTGATCAGGCCGGCGGTCTGGACGCCGTCGCCCAGGCCCGCCGGCAGATCCGGCGGGGCACCCCGCTGATCGTCTCCGGCGGCATGGACGCCTCGATCTGCCCGTGGGGCTGGGTGGCACAGCTGGCCGGCGGCCGGCTGAGCACCGGCGAGGACCCCGACCGCGCGTACCTGCCGTTCGACGCGGCGGCGGGCGGTCATGTCCCGGGCGAGGGCGGCGCCCTCCTCGTCGTGGAGGACGCGGCGGCGGCCCGACGGCGCGGGGCACGGTCCTACGGCGAGATCGCCGGATACGGCGCCACCTTCGACCCTCCGCCGGGCAGCGGGCGCGAGCGCGGCCTGCGCCGGGCGATCGAGCGCGCGCTGGCCGACGCCGGGGCCGACGCCCGTGACATCGACGTGGTGTTCGCGGACGCGGCGGCCCTGCCGGAGGAGGACCGTGCCGAGGCCGAGGCGATCACGGCCGTGTTCGGGGAACGGGGCGTGCCCGTCACCGCGCCCAAGACGATGACCGGGCGGCTGTACTCCGGGGCGGCGCCCCTGGACCTGGCCACGGCCGTCCTGTCGATCGCCGACGGGCAGATCCCGCCGACGGTCAACGTCCAGCCGGTCGACGACTACGGCCTGGACCTGGTCACCGGCGCCCCCCGCCCGGCCGAACCGCGCACCGCGCTGGTGCTGGCCCGCGGCCACGGCGGCTTCAACTCGGCCATGGTCGTACGGTCCGCCGCCTGACCGGACCGGTCGTACGGTGCGCCGCCTGGCCGGGACCGGTCGATCTCCGTCGGAGGCGTCCCCGCAGAAGCGGCCCGCTTCAGCCTCCCCCTCGGGCCCGCCTCCGCCGGTCCCACCCTCCGACCCACCCCTTCGCAATCACCCCCTCAGTAAGCAGCCGACAGCAACGGAAAGGGAGTAGGAAACCGTGCAGTTCACCCTCGACGACCTCAAGCGCATCCTCCTGGAGAGCGCCGGCGCCGACGAGAGCGTCGACCTCGACGGCGACATCCTGGACCGGCGCTGGGACGAACTGGGCTACGAGTCGCTGGCCCTGCTGGAGACCGGCAGCCGTATCGAGCGGGAGTACGGCGTCACGTTCGACGAGTCGGCGGTCACCGACGCCGAGACTCCGCGCGCGCTGCTGGAGACCGTCAACGCGCAGCTCGGCGCCTCCGCCGCCGCCTGACACCCCCGGTTCCGCCCGGTACCGGCGGACCGGCGCCCGCACCGCCGGTACCGGGCGGTCCCCCTCCGCCACGCACACACCCCGGAGATTGAAAAGCCATGACCGAGCACACCGAGCACACTCAGCGCGTCGCCGTCGTCACCGGAGCGACCAGCGGCATCGGCCTGGCCGTCGCCCAGGCTCTGGGCGGCCTGGGCCACCGCGTGTATCTCGGCGCCCGCACCGCGGAGAACGTCGTCACCACCGTCAAGCAACTGCGCGAGCAGGGAGTCACCGCCGACGGCAGTCCGGTGGACGTGCGGTCCGTCGCCGACGTCCAGCGGTTCGTCCGGGCCGCCGTCGACACCTTCGGCACCGTCGACATCCTGGTCAACAACGCGGGCCGGTCCGGAGGCGGTGTCACCGCCGACCTCGCCGACGAGCTGTGGGACGACGTCATCGACACCAACCTCAACAGCGTCTTCCGCATGACCCGTGAGGTCCTCAACACCGGCGGCATGCGCGAGAAGACGTGGGGCCGCATCATCAACATCGCCTCCACCGCCGGCAAGCAGGGCGTGATCCTGGGCGCTCCCTACTCCGCCTCCAAGCACGGCGTGGTCGGCTTCACCAAGGCCCTGGGCAACGAGCTCGCGCCCACCGGCATCACCGTCAACGCCGTCTGCCCCGGGTACGTCGAGACGCCGATGGCGCAGCGCGTCCGGCAGGGCTACGCCGCCGCGTACGACACCACCGAGGACGCCATCCTCGAGAAGTTCCAGGCCAAGATCCCGCTCGGCCGCTACTCCACCCCGAAGGAGGTCGCCGGTCTCGTCACCTACCTCGCGTCCGACACCGCCGCCTCCGTCACCTCGCAGGCCCTGAACGTCTGCGGCGGCCTGGGCAACTTCTGAACTCCCCGGAGGAAACACGTCATGACGACCCGTCAGGTCGAGCACGAGATCACCGCCGAGGCCCCGGCCGCCACCGTCTACCGGCTGATCGCCGAGGTGGAGAACTGGCCCCGGATCTTCCCGCCCACCATCTACGTCGACCATGTCGAGCGCGGTGAGGGCGAGGAGCGGATCCGGATCTGGGCGACCGCGAACGGCGAGGCGAAGAGCTGGACGTCGCGCCGCACCCTCGACCCGGAGAACCTGCGGATCACCTTCCGCCAGGAGGTGTCCGCTCCGCCGGTCGCCGCCATGGGCGGCACCTGGATCATCGAGCCGCTGTCGGAGTCGCGGTCCAGGATCCGGCTGCTGCACGACTACCGGGCGGTCGACGACGACCCGCGGAGCCTGGAGTGGATCGACGAGGCCGTCGACCGCAATTCGCGCTCCGAACTGGCCGCCCTCAAGACCAACGTCGAACTGGCGCACGGCGCCGAGGACATCACGTTCTCCTTCGAGGACACCGTCCAGATCGACGGCTCCGCCAAGGACGTCTACGACTTCGTCAACGAGGCCGGCCTGTGGGCCGAGCGCCTGCCGCACGTGGCCCGGGTCCGGCTCACCGAGGACACGCCGGGGCTGCAGTGTCTGGAGATGGACACCCGCGCCAAGGACGGCTCGACGCACACCACGAAGTCGTACCGGGTGACCTTCCCGCACCACCGGATCGCCTACAAGCAGGTCACCCTGCCCGCGCTGATGACGCTGCACACCGGGGTCTGGACGTTCACGGAGAACGAACGGGGCGTCGCCGCCACCTCGCAGCACACCGTGGTGCTCAACACCGCCAACATCACCAAGGTGCTGGGCTCCGGGGCCGGCGTCGCCGAGGCCCGGGAGTACGTGCACGGCGCGCTGAGCGCGAACAGCCGCGCCACCCTGAACCACGCCAAGGACTACGCCGAGGACAGGCGCTGACCATGGCCGGGGACACGCTGGACACCGACGTCATCGTCGTCGGCGCGGGCCCCGTCGGGCTGCTGCTCGCCGGGGAACTGCGCACCGGCGGCGCGCGGGTGACCGTCCTGGAACGGCTGGCGGAGCCCACGACCGAGTCCCGGGCCTCGACCCTGCACGCCCGCACCATGGAACTGCTGGACGCGCGGGGCCTGTTGGACCAGTTCGGCACGCTGCCGAGCGACGTCCGGGGCCACTTCGGCGGGATTCCGCTGGACCTGACCCTGCCCGGACCGTATCCCGGCCAGTGGAAGGTGCCCCAGACCCGCACCGAGGCGGTCCTCGCGCACTGGGCCCGCTCCCTCGGCGCCCGCCTCGAACGCGGCCACCTGGTGACCGGCCTGACGCAGCGTCAGGACGCGGTGGAGGTCGAGTCGACGGGGCCCGGCGGGACGGTCCGGTGGCGCGCGCGGTACGTGGTGGGCTGCGACGGCGAGGACAGCACGGTCCGCCGTCTGGCCGGGATCGCCTTCCCCGGGCACGACGCCGGCCGGGAGCTGTTCCGCGCCGACGTGGCCGGTGTCTCGGTCCCCGACCGGCGCTTCGAGCGGCTGGAGCGCGGCCTCGCGATCGCCGCCCGCCGGGGCGACGGCGTGACCCGGGTGATGGTCCACGCCTACGGGCGCGCGCCTCGGCCCCGGTCCGGTGCGCCGGAGTTCGCCGAGGTGTGCGAGGTGTGGCGGCACGTCACCGGGGAGGACCTCACCGGTGGCACCCCGTTGTGGCTGAACGCGTTCGGGGACGCCTCCCGGCTGGCCGCCCGCTACCGCGCGGGCCGCGTCCTGCTCGCCGGCGACGCCGCCCATCAGCAGCTGCCGGTGGGCGGCCAGGCACTCAACCTGGGGTTGCAGGACGCCGTGAACCTGGGCTGGAAACTGGCCGCCGTGGTCCGGGGCCGGGCACCGGAGAGCCTGCTCGACACCTATCACCGGGAGCGGCACGCCGTAGGGACCCGCGTCCTGGCCGGCATCGAGGCCCAGGCCGCCCTGCTGCTGGGCGGCCCCGAGGTGGAGGCCATGCGGTCCGTCCTCGCCGAACTGCGCGGCCACGAGCGGGTACGACGGCACCTGGCCGCGACCATCTCCGGCCTGGACGTCCGCTACGACCTCGACGCGGACGGCGGGTCGCGGATCGGTGCCCGCCTGGAACCGGCCGAACTGGCCACCGACCGCGGCGCCACCACGACCACCGCGCTGCTGCGCTCCGGCCGCGGACTGCTGCTGGACCTCTCCGGCGACCGCGCCCGCCACGCGCGGCTGCGCCGGGACTGCGGCCCCTGGCTGGACCGGGTGGACATGGTGGCGGCCGAGCCCGCCTCGGCCGGTCCCCTGGACAGGGACGCGGTCCTGGTCCGCCCGGACGGCCACGTCGTCTGGACGGCGTCCGCCTCCGGGCCGGACGGACCGGCCGCCGCCCTGCGGATGTGGTTCGGCCCGCCGGCGTCCGCACCCGGACCGGCCCCTGCGCGCGGCCTGGCGCACCCGTACCCGCGCCCCGCACCGCGCGGCGAAGAACGGCACGACGAGACACAGCACCACCGAGGAGAAGGAGGAGACACGCAGATGGGCAGGCTCACCGGCAGGACGGCACTGGTCACCGGGGCGAGCCGGGGCATCGGCCGGGCGATCGCCGTACGGCTGGCCGCCGAGGGCGCCCTGGTCGCGGTGCACTACGCGGCCAACCGGGACGCGGCCAAGGAGGTCGTCGCGGCCGTCGAGAAGGACGGCGGCCGGGCGTTCGCCGTACAGGCGGAACTCGGCGTGCCCGGCGACGTCCACGAACTGTTCCTGGGGCTGGAGGAAGGGCTGAAGGAACGCACCGGGTCGACCGATCTGAGCATCCTGGTCAACAACGCGGGCCGGATGGGCGGCGTACCGGTCGAGAAGATGACGCCTCAGGAGTTCGACCGGCTGTTCGCGGTCAACGCCAGGGCGCCGTTCTTCGTCATCCAGCGCGCCCTGGCGAACCTCACCCCGGGCGGCCGGATCATCAACATCTCCTCCGGGCTGACCCGGTTCGCCAACCCGGACGAGATCGCCTACGCGATGACGAAGGGAGCGGTGGAACAGCTCGCCCTGCACTTCGCGAAGGTGCTGGCGCCGCGCGGGATCACCATCAACAGCGTCGCGCCCGGCATCACGCGCAACGGCAACCCGCTGTTCGACGTGCCCGAGGCGGTGGAGCAGATGGCGCGGCTGTCCGCGTTCAACCGGGTCGGCGAGCCGGAGGACGTCGCCGACGTGGTGGCCTTCCTCGCCTCGCCGGACAGCCGCTGGGTGACCGGTGCGTTCCTCGACGCCACCGGCGGCACCCTGCTCGGCTGACGCGTACCCGGCAGGCCCGTCCGGCCCGCCCTCCCGCGCGGCCGGCCGGGCCCGCCCTGTCCCTCGTCCCTCACCAGCACTTCGGAGCGGCTCCGTGAAACCTTCGACGCGCGGACGGGCCGGCTCCCCGGATCCGGCGTCCGGGCCCTGGAACGCCGGACAGTGGGGCCTGCTGCTGGTCCTGGCCGGGAACATGCTGATCGACTCCCTGGAGGTGTCGACGGCGGTGGTCGCGCTGCCGTCGGTCGGCCGGGACCTCGACCTGCCGCTGACCGCCCTTCAGGGTGTGGTCACCGGCTTCGCCCTGGGCTTCGGCGCGCTGATGCTCTTCGGCGCCCGTGTCGTGGGCCTGCTCGGCAGGCGGCGGGTGTACCTGGCCGCGCTGCTGGGCTTCGCCGCGGCGTCCGTGGCCGGCGGACTGGCCGACGGGCCCGGGCTCCTCATCGCCAGCCGGGTGGTGAAGGGATTCTGCGCCGCGCTCACCGCGCCCACCGGCCTGGCCATCATCGCCACCGCCTTCCCGGAGGGCCGTGCGCGGTCGCGGGCCGTCTCGGTGTACGCGTTCGTCGGCGCCTGCGGGTTCACCGGCGGACTCGTCCTGTCCGGGCTGCTGACCGAGGCCGGCTGGCGTTGGACCTTCCTGTTCCCGGCGCCGGTGGTGCTGGTCCTGTTCGCTCTCAGCCTCCGCCTGATCCCGGCGGACGGGCCCGGCGGCCCGGCCCGGCCCTGCGACCTCGCCGGGGCGGTGACGCTGACCGGTTTCCTGGCGTGCCTGGTGACCGGCATCGTCCAGGTGCCGGGGCGCGGCTGGGGCAGCCCGGTCGTGCTCGGCGCGTTCACCGCCGCCGCCGCGCTGCTGGGTGCCTTCGTCCGCGTGGAACGTACGGCCGCCGACCCGCTGTTCCGCCCGGGTCTGCTGGCCCACCAGGGGTTCGCCCGTGCGACGGCCGGCGCTGTCGCGCTCAACGGCTCGTATCTCGGGCTGCTGCTGGTGGTCACGCTGCAGTTGCAGACGACCGAGGGCTGGTCACCGGCGCGGACCGCGCTGGCACTGCTGCCCGCGAGTCTGCCGCTGGCGGTGGCCGCGCCCTTCTCCGGACGGCTGATCGAACGGTTCGGCACCCGCCGGCTGATCGCGCTCGGGGCACCGGCCCCGCTGCTCGGCTACGTCCTCTACCTGCGGGCGCTCACCCCGCAACCCGCGTACGCCACCGCCATCCTGCCCACCCTGCTGCTGGTCGGCATCGGGTTCGCGCTGGGCTTCACTGCTCTGAACGTGCAGGCCACGGCCGGCCTGCCGGCCGCGGACCGGCAGGCGGCCGCCGGTCACTACCAGACGGCGGTGCAGACGGCCGCCGTGCTGGCGCCCGCGCTGGTCACCGCGCTGCTGATCGCGTCCGGTGCCCCGGGCGGCTCTGGGGCCGCGGCGGCGGTCCCGGACTACCGGCCCGCGGTGTGGCTGGTCGTCGCGCTCGGGGCGCTGGGGCCGGCGGCGGCGCTGGCCCGCCCGGCGCGCCGCTCCCCCGCCGGCCAAGCCGCCGAGCGGCGGATCACCGCCCGGCCGTGACCCGTACCGCCCTGTCCGCCTGTCCCCGCCTCCCGAGCCGCCCGCCGCGCCTTTCGGCGGGCGGCGGACGAGAACCACAGGAGCAGAATCACCATGACCACAGTGACCTCCCCCGTGACATCCCCGACCGCCGATGCCCCGGCGCGCCCGCCGCACGACGGTCTGACCGAACTCGCGCACATCAAGGAAGCGGCGCGCCAAGGGCCCGACCCGGCCGCCACCGAGCGACAGCACGCCAAGGGCAAGCTGACCGCGCGTGAGCGGATCGACCTGCTGCTGGACGCGGGCTCCTTCCACGAGGTGGAGCCGCTGCGGCGGCACCGGGCCACCGGATTCGGGCTGGAGCACCGGCGGCCGTACACCGACGGCGTGGTCACCGGCTGGGGCACGGTGCACGGGCGGACGGTGTTCGTGTACGCGCACGACTTCCGGATCTTCGGCGGAGCCCTGGGTGAGGCGCACGCCGCCAAGATCCACAAGATCATGGACATGGCGATGTCGGCGGGTGCCCCGCTGGTGTCGCTCAACGACGGGGCGGGCGCGCGCATCCAGGAGGGCGTCTCGGCGCTCGCCGGATACGGCGGCATCTTCGAGCGCAACACCCGCGCCTCGGGCGTCATCCCGCAGATCAGCGTCATGCTCGGCCCGTGCGCGGGCGGGGCGGCCTACTCCCCCGCGCTGACCGACTTCGTCTTCATGGTCCGCGCCACTTCGCAGATGTTCATCACCGGTCCGGACGTGGTGCAGGCGGTCACCGGCGAGCACATCACCCACGACGGACTCGGCGGGGCCGACGTGCACGGCGAGACCTCGGGCGTGGCGCACTTCGTGTACGACGACGAACGCGGATGCCTGGAGGACGTGCGCTACCTGCTGTCGCTCCTGCCCGCCAACAACCGCGAGCTGCCGCCGCGCACACCGAACGACGACCCCAAGGACCGCACGACGGAAGCGCTGTTGGAGATTGTGCCCGCCGACCCCGGCCGGAGCTACGACGTGCGCGCCGTCATCGAGGAGATCGCCGACCACGGCGAGTACTTCGAGGTCCATCCCGGCTGGGCGCGCAACGTCGTGTGCGCGTTCACCCGGCTCGGCGGCGAGACGGTGGGCGTCGTGGCCAACCAGCCGGCCGCCCTCGCGGGCGTCCTGGACATCCACGCCAGCGAGAAGGCGGCACGGTTCGTCCAGTTCTGCGACGCCTTCAACATCCCGCTGGTCACGCTGGTGGACGTGCCCGGCTTCCTGCCCGGCGTGGACCAGGAGCACGGCGGCATCATCCGGCACGGCGCCAAGCTCCTGTACGCCTACTGCAACGCCACCGTGCCCCGGATCTCGGTCGTGCTGCGCAAGGCGTACGGCGGGGCCTACATCGTGATGGACTCGCGTTCGACAGGCGCCGACCTCGCGCTGGCCTGGCCCGGCAACGAGATCGCGGTGATGGGCGCGGAGGGCGCCGCAGGCGTGATCTTCCGCCGGGAGATCCAGGCCGCCGACGATCCCGAGGCCGTCCGCCGGCAGAAGATCAAGGAGTACAAGGCGCAGCTCATGCACCCGTACTACGCCGCCGAACGCGGCCTGGTGGACGACGTGATCGACCCCCGCCATACCCGGGAGACGCTCGTCGACGCCCTGGCGATGCTGCGCGAGAAGCACGCCGAACTGCCCTCCCGCAAGCACGGCAACCCACCGCAGTGACCTGGAGGAACGACAGCGCATGCACAGCGAGCAGACCGTGGACGTAAGGCCCCTCGTCCGCGTCACCAAGGGCAACGCCGGCCCCGAGGAAGTCGCCGCCCTCACCGCGGCCCTCCTCCTGTACACCCGCGGACCGGCCGACGCGGCCGAGCGCGCCCCGGCAAGCGGGCATCGCCCGGCCGGCTGGCGCCGGCTGGAGCGGGCGCTGACCCACCGCGGCGCGCGCAGCTGGCGCAACGAACTGCGCCGCGCCCGGCCGCTGTCCCGGGCCGGCAGCTGAGGCGCGCCCGTCGCCGCGCCACCCGTTCCGACCGCCGAGAACCGAGGAGAGAACACGATGACTGCACAGCCCACCGTGCTGGTGACCGCGGCTACCGGCACCGTCGGTCCGCTCGCCGCCGCTCATCTGCTGCGGGCGGGTGCCCGCGTGCGCGCCCTCGTCCTGGAGGACGACCCGCACGTCGCACGGCTGCCCGTCGGCGTCGAACCGTACGTCGGCGACCTGGCCGAGCCCGAGAGCCTGGACGCCGCCCTGGAGGGCGTGGACGGCGTGTTCTGGATGTGGCCCTTCTTCACCCTCGGCGTGCGGACGGCTCCCGAGGTGCTGCGCCGGATCGAGGAGCGGGCGCGGCGCGTCGTGCTCGTGTCCTCGGTGGGCGTGCACGTCGGAGTGGAGCCGGTCGACAACAACTGCCACGCCTATCTGGAGCAGTTGATCGAGCGGACGGGGCTGGAGTGGACGTTCCTGCGCACCACCGGCTTCATGGCGAACGCGCTCGGCCTGGCTCCGCAGATCCGGGCCGGGGACGTGGTGCGCTTCCCCTACGGCGCCGCGGCCCGCAGGCCGGTGCACGAGGGCGACCTCGCCGAGGTCGGCGCCCGGGCGCTGCTGGAGGACGGGCACGCCGGACGGAAGTACCTCGTCTCCGGTCCGGAGGTGGTCACGCAGCAGCGGCAGGCGGAGATCATCGGGGACGTTCTCGGGCGCACCCTGCGCTGGGAGGACGTCCACGCGGAGGAGGCGCGCAAGCAGATGGTGGCGGCCGGCTGGCCCCCCTCGTACGCGGACGGCGCCCTGGACTACTTCGCCTCGCTCACCCGGCAGCCCGAGGCCGGCTCCTCGGTCGTCGGCCAGGTGACCGGGCGGCCCGCGCGCACGTTCCGGCAGTGGGCCGAGGAGCACGCCGACGCGTTCCGCTGACGGCCCAAGCCCGCGCGGCCTCTCGACGCCCGACCGAGAACCGGGGCTGGGGGAACCCTGGACGGCCCACGGCCGCGCGGCATTTCGACGACCCGACCGAGAACCAGAGCTGGAGGTGTCATGCCCCCGACCCAGTCCTCACCGCCCGCCCGGCCGTCGTCCGGGCACTGCGCCGTCCCCGGACCCGGCCTGCCGCCGCACGGCACCGGCGGCGACGGACACATGGCGGCCTTCGACGTGCTGCGGGTGGACGGCCCCGCGACGGCCGACGCCCTGGCCGGTCTCATCGCCCGGGAAGTGGACGCCTGGGTCAGCCGGGCACCGGGCTTCGTGCTGTCGCGGGTGCACATCGCCCTGGACGGCCGGGCCGTGGTGCACCACACCCGGTGGAGCGACGAGGCCCGTTACCGGACCTCGTATCCCGGTCATCCGGACGCCGGCGCGCTGCGCGGCCTGCAGCGGCGGCCGGGGGTGGTCTCCGCCACGATGTTCCGGGGCACCCCGGCACGCGGGATCACCGGGCCGGCGGCCGGGCGGGCGCCCGGCATCGTGGCCGTGGCCACCCGGCACTTCGCCGGGCCCCGGCAGGCCGGCGCGGTCGTGGATCTGCTGCACCGCACGGGCGAGTGGAAGCGCGAGTTCCACGGGTTCATCTCCGCGACGCCCTACCTCGATCCCGAGGGGCGGACCTTCGTCAACTACCCGATGTGGACGGACCGTTCCGCCTACGACGCGTGGATGGCCGATCCGCGTATCGCCGAGGGGCAGAGCGAGATCGCCCGCCTGGAGACCGCCCCGCCCGAGTACCTGGTGTGCACCGTGGCCTCGGAGGCCACCGCGGTCTCGTCCGAGACCGCGGTCTGAGACAGTCCTGGAGTTCCCGTGTCAGACCAGCTGTTGTGTGCGGGTGTGCGTCCACCCGCTCCCGCCGCCCCTCGCGGACGGCTCCCCGGGCCGTGGCCGGACCGGCCGGCCGCCGCCCCGGCCCGCCCGCAGCCGCCCACGGCACCCCTGCTGGCGGGGGCCGACGACACCGATCCCGACGAGTCGCACATCGTCCGCGGCATCGACTGACGCCGCCGACGGCCCGGCCCACCGGTACGCGGGCGGGTCCGGCCCAGTCCACCCGACGAGGAGATGGGAAGACCGCAGCACCATGACCTCCGAGCCGACCACCGGTACCGCGCGCGGCGCACTCGCCGCCGCACCGTCCCCCGGCCCCGCGTCCCTCGCCGGCGTGCGGGACATCGTGCTGGACGCGGACGGCGTCCCGCTCTCCGGCCTGCTCGCCGAACCGGCGGCCGGTCCGCCCCGGGCCACGGTGGTGGCGCTGCACGGAGGCGGGATGCGGGCCGGGTACTTCCACGGGCAGGCCCACCCCGGTCTGTCGCTGCTCACCCTAGGCACCCGGCTCGGCTTCACCGTGCTGGCCCTGGACCGTCCCGGCTACGGACGGTCGGCCGCGCACCTGCCGCACGGGCAGACGCTGCGGGAGCAGTGCGCGACCGTACGGGCGGCGCTCGCCGACTTCGATCTGCGCCACCCGGTGGGCGAGGGCATGTTCGTCGTCGCCCACTCCTACGGCGGCAAACTCGCTCTCGCCCTGGCCGCGGCCGGCACCGGTCTGATCGGACTGGACGTCTGCGGGCTCGGCCACCGGTTCGCCGTCGACGCGCGGCGGCTCGCCTCCCTGCACGACCGCCGCACCGCCGCGCTGCACTGGGGGCCGCTCGCCCTGTACCCGGCGCGCACCTTCCGGCTCGCGGCACCGCTGGTGGGTCCGATGCCGGAGCGGGAGGAGCGGGAGGCACGGCGCTGGCCGCTGATCTTCCCCCGGCTGGCCCCGCGGGTGCGCATCCCGGTCAGGTTCACCTTCGCCGAGTACGAGCGCTGGTGGCGGCACGACGACGAGGCGCTGGCCGAGCTGACGGGGCTGCTGGCCGCCTGCCCGGTCCGGGTGGACCGGTTGCCGGGCGCCGGCCACAACGTCAGCCTGGGCTGGGCCGCCCGTGCGTACCACCTGCGGGCCCTGGCCTTCCTGGAGGAGTGCCTCACCGGCCGCCGGCTCGCTGTGGCCCGGTCCGCCCGCCCCGCAGGTCCGGGCGGCGCGTGACGGCCCACCGACCCGTCGGCCGGTCGGCCCGTCGGCCCGTCGGCCGCCGACTGCCGACCGTCGACCCGGGGAGGGGTCACTCCACCTGGAGCCTGCGCGCGCCTGATCCCTGCGCGCCCAGCACGTCGTACGGGTTGGCCAGCACGCAGCGCTCCAGGGTGAGGCAGCCGCAGCCGATGCAGTCGTCGAGGTCGTCGCGGAGTTTCAGCAGCTGCTCGATGCGCCGGTCGAGGTCGGCACGCCAGTGCGCCGACAGGGCGGCCCACTCCTCGCGGGTGGGAGCCCGGTCCGCGGGCAGGACGCTCAGGGCCTCACGGATCAGGCTCAGCGGAATGCCGACCCGCTGAGAGACCCGGATGAAGGCGACCCGGCGCAGCGTGTCCCGTGAGTACCGCCGTTGGTTGCCCGACGTGCGGTGGCTGCGGATCAGCCCCTCGCGCTCGTAGAAACGCAGCGCCGACGTCGTCACGCCGCTGCGCCGCGCCAACTCGCCGATGGTGAGCTCCCTGGGAAGCGGGGTGGTGATGGACATACCACCAAGCTAGGAGAACCTCACCCCCGCTTCAACTACGCGCCCCGGCCCGCCTTTCAGTCCCTTGACGCTCCCTGACGAAAGCCTTGACGAAAAACCCGACGACCGCCTTGACGGTCCGTACGGGCCGCAAAGAGACTCATGGCGGAAAGCCCGGAACACGTGGAACCAATGCACCGGGACAGAAATTCCGGAAAAGATCCGCAGACCCCGGAAAATCCGTCAGAGAAACAGGGGAGAAAAAGGGATGACGGTATCGGCAGCGCCCCCCGCGCCGCTGTTCAGCAGCGACTACTTCCAGAATCCGTATCCGACGTTCGCCCGGCTCCGCGACCATGCGCCGGTGCATGAATTCAGGTTTCCGGTCGGGGATGTGCGCACCTGGATCGTGACCCGGTACGACGATGTGAAGGCCGTCCTCGCGGATCCCCGTTTCAGTTCCGAGAGCGGCACCTGGGGGAATCCGGAATTCAAGGAGGCGGGTCTGGTCAGCGGTGCGGGCAGCGTACTGGAGAAAGCGGTCACGGTCGTCGATCCGCCCGCGCACACCCGGCTGCGCCGGCTGACGATGAGCACCTTCACCCCGCGCCGCGTCGCGCGGTGGCGGCAGACCGTGGAGCGTGTGGTGGCCTCCGTCCTGGACGCCTGCGCGGCCCGGGGCGCGTTCGACGTCATGGACGACTACGCGGGCCCGGTCTCCTCGGCCGTCATGGGCGAGATCCTCGGGCTGCGCATCGAGCGCCACCGGGAGCTGGTGGACGCGCTCGCCCAGGCCTTCCCGTCCGACGCCGCCCGCATGGACCAGGTGCCCGAGGGGTTCGCCCGGATCTGCGGCTACGCGGAGGAACTGGTCGCACTCAAGCGGCGCAACCCGGCCGACGACCTGACCTCCGCGCTCGTCCACGCCCGGCAGGACGAGGACCGGCTGACGGAGGAGGAACTGGTCGCCATGGTCGCGGCGATGATCCTGGCGGGCAGCGACACCGTCCGCGCCTTCGTGGGCAACGCCGTACTCGCCCTGCTGGACCACCCGGACCAGTCCCGGCTGCTGCGCGAGCGGCCCGAGCTGGAGGCCGACGCGGTCGAGGAACTCCTGCGCTACGAAGGCGCCCTGACCACGGCCCTGTTCCGGGTGACCACCGAGGAGCTGGAGTTCGGCGGCACGGTACTGCCCGCCGGGGCACCGGTCATCGCGGCCCTGTTGTCGGCCAACCGCGATCCCCGGCAGTTCCCCGACCCGGACCGGCTGGACATCACCCGCCCGGGACCGCGCCATGTCGGCCTCGGCCACGGACTGCACAACTGCCTGGGCGCCGCACTCGCCCGGATGGAGGGACAGGTGGCGATCCCGGCACTGCTGCGCGCGTTCCCCGCGCTGAGCCTGGCCGGGCCGCGCGACGAGCTGCGCTACATCGAGAACTGGGCGATGCGGCGGCTGGTCCGGCTCCCCGTCCGCGCCGCCGGAACGGGGGCGGCGTGACCGCCCGACGGGCCGGTGTGCGGGACACCGTGCGCATCGACCCACAGCTGTGCCGGGGCACCGGTCTGTGCCAGGCCATGTCCCCCGCTCTCTTCCGGCTGACCGGTGCGGGACACGCCGTCCCCGTGGACAGCGAGCTGCCCGACGAGGACGCGGCTCAGCTCGCCCGCTCCGTCGCCGAGTGCTGCCCCATGGGGGCCGTGGAGGTGGTTCCCGGCCCACCCGCGGCGGCGGCCGGCCCGACCGACGAGGACACCGGCGCCCACGACGCCGGCCGCCCCGGCCTTTCCGGCCGGGAGAGGTGATGACGACCCATGACCCGAACCCCGAGGAGGACTCGACCGTGGACCAGTCCGAGGCCATTCTGTCCAAGCTGTGGGAGCGCAACTACGACCCGCTGACCACCGGCATCATCAGCCGCCTGCCGCTGCGCCCCGACGCCCGCTGCCTGGACCTCGGTGCCGGCGCCGGGTCCATGGCGTACTGGCTCGCCGAACGGGTGCCGGACGGATCCGTGCTCGCCGTGGACGTGGACACGAGCCTGTTGGACGCCTCGCGCAGCCCCCGCCTGACGGTGCGCCAGGCGGACGTGGAGCAGGAGGAGTTTCCCGCCGGGTCCTTCGACCTCGTCCTCGCCCGGGGGGTGCTGTCGGCGCTGCGCGCCCCCGATGACCTGCTCGCGCGCGCCGTGCGCTGGCTGGCGCCCGGCGGCTGGCTGGTGGCGGAGGACTTCTACTTCCTGCCCGGTGAGGACGCGGTGACGCCGGTGGGACGCGCGGTCATCGAGGCGTATCTGCGGGCCTTCCGCCTGCACGGCGCCGACATGCGGTTCGCCCGCCGGCTGCCGGCCCGGCTGGCGCAGCTCGGCCTGGCCTCCGTGGACCTGCACCTGCGCCCGCTCGGCCCCGGGCAGGGCGAGTACGAGAACGAACTGATGCGCCGCCGCCTGGAGTTGCAGGGGCAGCCGCTCGTCGACAACGGCTGGGTGAGCGCTCAGGAACTCACCGAGTTCCTCGCCACGCTGGACCGGCCCGAGGCGCGTGACGTCACGACGCTGCTGTTCTCGGCGTGGGGACAGCGCCCCGAGGCGTGAGGCGGACGGCCACCGCTTGACTTCAACCGAGGTTCAACTTCTACCGTGACGAACGGGCCGTGCGACCCGCCCGGTCGCGCCGGCCGCCCACATCGTCCAAGCCTCCAAGTCGCCCTAATCGTCCTAGTCGCCAAGGAGAGGTAGAGGTGCGCTCCGAATCGACGGTGCCGGAACACAGCCGCCGAGGCAGTACCGCCCGAGCAACCGTTCTCGTGCTCGCCGGCACGCTCACGATCATGGCCGGAGCCGTGGTGTCGCCCGCGATACCCGGCATACGCGCCGCGTTCGCGGACACGGCCGACGTCGACCTGCTGGCCAGGATGATCACCAGTGCCCACGCGCTCGCGATCGTGCTGTTCTCGCCGTTCGCGGGAGCGTTCTCGGAACGCGTGGGCCGCAAGCGCGCCCTGGTGACCGGCATGATCGCCTTCGTGCTGGGCGGCAGCTCGGGCTTCTACCTGCCCGACCTCGCCAGCATCTTGGCCGGCCGGGTGGTCCTCGGTCTCGGCGTGTCCCTGATCATGACCAACAGCGTGGCCATGATCGCGGACCTGTACGACGGGACGGAGCGCCAGCGGCTGCTGGGGCGGCAGACCGCCGCCGGTGCCTTCGGCGGCGTGGTGCTGCTGGTCGGCGGGGGCGCGCTCGCCGGACTGGGCTGGCGCACGGTCTTCCTCGTCTACCTGCTCGGCGCGGCCCTCGTGGTCCCCGCGCTGACCCGACTGCCGGAGACCCGGCCGACGGCCCCCGGCGCCCGGCCGGCTCCGGACAGCTCCGCGCCACGCGTCCGGCGCGCGCTGCCCGCGGGCCTGACGGCGGCGCTCGCCGCGATGTTCCTGGGCCAGGTCGCCTTCTACTCGGTGCCGGTGCAGGTCCCCTTCCTGGTCGAGGACCACTTCCACGCCGGTTCGGTGGCCTCGGGCGCCGTCATCGCGGTGCAGACGCTCACCACGGGTCTGGTGTCGCTGCGCTTCGCCGCCATCCGGCGCCTCGCCGGTGAGTACGGCCTCGTAGGCGCGGCCTTCACCGGCATCGGCGTCGGCTATCTGGTGCTCTCCCTGGCCCCGCACGTCGGTGTGCTGGCGCTGGGCACGCTGGTGATGGGCGTCGGCCTGGGCGTGCTGATGCCGACGCTCAACAGCTGGGTGCTCAGCGAGGCACCGCCCGAGGTGCGCAGCCGGTACGCGGGATTCCTGACCACCGCGCTCTTCCTCGGTCAGTTCCTGGCGCCGATCGTCACCCAGCCCATGGTCAGGGGCCTCGGCATCCAGCCGATGTTCGGCGTCATCGCGGTCGCCGCACTGCTGGTCGCCGCCGGGTACCTCGTCGGCGGCAGGAGGCGCGCGGCCCGGTCCGGACCGGCGGACGCCTCCGACGAACGACGGGACGCGGGGCGGGACGTGCCGGCGGGTTCCGCCGCCGAGCAGGGGCGGAACACGCCGGCCACGGAATCCGGCCGTGCCGCGGGCCGGGCAGCAGGGTGACGGCACACCAGACGTCCCGCAGGCGGAAGGTTCCCGGCCCGCCGGTGTCCCCAGGCCCCAGGTGTCCCGAGCCCGCATCTGTCCGAACCCGCAGGTGTCCCGAGCGCGTGGCTGTCCCGAGCCCGCAGGTGTCCTCGCGCCGGGGGCCGTCCACGGCGCTGCACCTGTCCCTCATGAGCCGACGACCCGTCCACCGGAGGCGATCATGGAAGCGCATCCCGAGAACCCCACGCTGCGGGTCGAGTTCGTCCTCGACCTCATCTGCGTCCACTCCTATCTGGCCTTCACCCGCTTCGAGCGCGCCGCCGAGCGGCGCAGAGCCGAGGGCGACCGGATCGACGTGGTCTTCCGCCCGTATCAGATCGCCCCCGAGGCTCCCGTCGAAGGGGAGCCGCTGTCCGCACGCCACCACCGCGACTTCGGAGCCGACGCCGCGCGGATGACGGAGCGCATGGCGGCCGTCGGCGCCCGGGAGGGCCTGCGACTCGACTTCGCCCGGGCGGTGTTCGTCAACACGTTCCCCGCCCACCGGCTGCTCGCCGCGGCCGGGCGCCAGGGGCGTGCCGAACGGATGGCGGAACGCCTGTTCCGCGCGTACTTCACCGACGGCGCGCACCTCGGCGACCCCGCCACGCTGGACCGGCTGGCCGCGGAGGCCGGAGTCCGGCGCGGCGCGGCCGAGGAGCCGAGCGAGCGGGAACTCGCGGCGGAACTCGCCGAGGTCCGGGCCGAGGGCGTCCGCCAGGTGCCGATCCTGCGCTTCGGCACCGGTGCGACCCTCTCCGGCGCACAGCCGGAGGAGGCCTACGTCCGGGCGTTGACCGGGCAGCCCGTCGGCTGACCCTCCGCCGCGCGTGCCGCGCCGACCCGTCCGGGCGGCGGGCGGCTCGGCACACACACCGATTCACCACATCGGTTCACCACATCGGTTCACCACATCGGTTCACCCACACCCTCACCACACCAAGGAGAGACATGTCCACGTCCCCTCTGCGTCTCGCGGTGATCTGCGCCAGCGTCCGGGAGGGCAGGTTCGGCCCGACGGTCGCGCGGTGGATCAGCGACCAGGCCCGTCAGCACGGCGACATCGAGGTCGACTACCTCGACCTCGCCGAGCACCCCCTGCCCGTGGTGCTGTCGCAGTCGCCCGGCGAGGACGTCGCCGACGTCCTCGCGCGGGTGACGCCCCGCCTGGAGAACGCGGACGCCTTCATCGTGGTGACGCCGGAGTACAACCACAGCTACCCCGCGTCGCTGAAGTCCCTGATCGACTGGCACTACACGCAGTGGCGGGCCAAGCCGGTGGCCCTGGTGTCGTACGGCGGTCTGGCGGGCGGCCTGCGGGCCTCCGAGCACCTGCGGCCGGTCTTCGCCGAGCTGCACGCGGTCACGATCCGCGAGCAGGTGAGCTTCCACAACGCCTGGGAGCGGTTCGACGAGGACGGCGCCCTGAAGGAGCCCGAGGCTCCCGCCGCCGCCGCGAAGACCATGCTGGACCAGCTCGTCTGGTGGGCCGAGGCGCTGCGCGAGGCCCGTCAGAAGCGGCCCTACGGCCAGTGATCCGTGCCTCGCGCTCCTGCCACGGGGACCCGGGGCAGGAGCGCGGTGGCCGGGCGGGGTGCACGAGCCGCATCCCGCCCGGTACGCGCATCAGGCCGCGATGCTCACGCCGCGCCCGAGGCGGAAGCCGACGCCGCGCACGGTGAGAATCCAGGCGCTGTCCCCGAGCTTGTTGCGCAGGCTGTTGACGTGGGTGTCGATCGTCCGTCCGGTGGCCGCGGAACGCTGCTGCCACACACGCGCCATGAGTTCCCTCCGGCTGAACACCGAGCCGGGACGGGAGGCGAGGACGTGCAGCAGGTCGAACTCCTTGCGCGTCAGCGCGAGCAGCTCTCCGGAGAGGTAGGCCTCACGGCGGGCGGCGTCGATCCGCAGGGGGCCGTGCACGATGCAGCGGGTGAGCGCCGGGGGGCGGGCCCGGCGCAGCACGGCCTCCACTCGGGCGACCAACTCCTGTACCCCGTACGGCTTGTTGAGGCAGTCGTCGCATCCGGACTTCAGGCACAGGACACGTTCGAGTTCGGTCGTGCGTTCCGTCACGGCGATGATCGGTGTGTCCGCGGCGGCGCGGATGTCCGCGCAGAGCCGCAGGCCGTCGACGTCCGGCAGCCCGATGTCGAGTAACACCAGATCGGCCTGGTGATGGACCTCCAGTGCCGCCGCACCGGTCCCCACGCTCCAGGCGTCGTAACCGCTCTGTCTCAGCACCTGCACGACGGACCGTGCGCACGCGGCGTCATGGTCCACTACGAGCACCCGCATCTACCTTCCGGCCTTTCGCTGTCTGACTGGCACTTGTCGCTGTCTGACTGGCATGACCAGGGGGTGCTGTCCCGGCGGCTCCGCCGGCCTGCCCGGCCCGGCTCCCGGGCGAGGCCGGCCGCCGGGCGTCCCGACGCGACCGACCGTTCCCGGGCCGAGCGAGGCGGACGCTGCGGGCCGCGCCGACCGCTCCCCCGTCGTCGACCCGGCGGCGAAGCCCGTTGCCTCCCCCGCGCGGCCCCGGAACGACTGAACAGTCGTTCGGGAGTCGACGTCCAAGCGTAAAAACCTTGAGCCGGGCACTGTCAACAAATCGACGGCGAATTCCCGTCATCCCTTGGCGATCGGGCGTGACGGATGCGGGGGTGCCGGGCATGCTCCCTGGTCGCGGCCGGTGTCGACGACCGCCCCCGACCGCACCCCCTGCGGCATATGCCGAACGTCACAGATCAGTTGACGGTGTTTCAGCCGCCACGGCTCCTACTGCTCCTTCTGCTCCGTCCGGTTCAGGCCGCGGGCGACCTCCTGGAGGATCTCCTGTTCGGACTTGCCCGTCATGTGGGCCAGTTGGTTCAGCAGCAGTGCGCACAGCGCCGTCGCGCCGTCCGCGACCTGGTCGAGATTCCCGTCGGAGTCGCGGCGTTCCATCATGTACTTCGTCATGAGGTTGTTTCCGGAGATGTACGCGGTCATGGCCTCGATACCGAGGCGCACCCGGTCGTAGTCGTTGTCTGACATGCGGCCACCGTTCCATGAATCGGCTGGTGGGGCCACTGCCGCACCCGCCCGGCGCGCTGTTGGGCGGCGTGGTCGCGAAAGCCACGGCGGGCCTGCGGCCCAGCCGTCCGGTTCCATGGCGTTCCCGGTCCGCCTCGCGCCCGACGCGGACCGGGTGACGATCCGGCCACAGGACGAGTACGGCCTGCTGGACCTGGGCGCCTTCGAGGGCCCCAAGGCGGCGGCCGGTGCCTTCGAGGCGCGGTGCTGACCCGGTCCGGGCGCACGGTCACCGTCCCGCCGGACCGCTCGGTGCCCGGCGTGGCGGCGGAAGCGGCCGTCCCGGTGCTGTTCCCCTGCCGGGCAGGCATCTGCGGCACCGGCGGGACGGACGTGCCGGCGGATACGCCGGACCACCGGGACTCACTGCTCGACGAGGACGAGCGGGCAGTCGGCGACACCGTGCCGATCCGCGTCTCGCCTCTCGCGTCCCTCGGCCCTCGGCCCTCGGCCGGTGTCGGCCTCCGGCCCGCCCACGACGCCGCCGGCCCGCCCGCGACGCCGCCTCCCGGCCGTCCGCCACTGCCGCGCCTGTCGACGCCCTGCTCGGCGCTCCGCTGCCGTCAGCAGCAGGCGCAGCCGCCCCGGCACCCGTCCGCGCCCTTGCTCCCGGCCTCCTCCGCGACCGGCACCGCGACCGGCGCCGCACAGCAGCCGTCCCCACGCCAGGCGTCCCGCCCCTCCTTGACCGCCACCGCGGCGATCACCAACGCCGCGATCGGGTCGGCCCACGACCAGCCGAGGGCGCTGTTGGCGACGAGCCCGAGCAGCAGCACGGCGGAGAGGTAGGTGCACAGCAGGGTCTGCCGGGAGTCGGCGACCACGGAGACGGAACCGAGTTCCCGTCCGGCCCGCCGCTGCGCGGCCGACAGGAACGGCATCACGGCCAGCGAGACGGCGGCCAGCACGATGCCCGGCGTGGAGTGCTCGGCGTCACCGGTCCCGGTCAGGGCGCGGACCGAGTCGACGCTCACGTAGGCGGCGAGGGCCAGGAAGGACAGCGCGATGACACGCAGCGCCGTCTTCTCGCGCGCCTCGCGCACCGCGTGGTCGGTGGCGGAGAACTGCCAGGCGACGGCCGCGGCGGAGGACACCTCGACGACCGAGTCCAGGCCGAAGCCGATCAGCGCGGCGGAGGAGGCGAGGGTGCCCGCGACGATCGCGACGGTCGCCTCGACGACGTTGTACATGATGGTGGCGGCGACCAGCAGCCGTATGCGCCGGGCCAGTCGGGCGCGGCGATCCGGTGCCGGGCCGAGGGAAAGGGTCGTGGACATCAGCAGCAGCCGTTCTCCTCGGTGTGCGGGCAGCTACGGTCGGCCTCGACCGCGAGGACCGTGCCGCGCAGGGCGTCCAGGGCGTGGGCGAGACGGGCGTCGGCCAGTTCGTAGCGCACCCGACGCCCCTCCGGGACGGCCACGACGATGCCGCAGTCCCGCAGGCAGGCGAGATGGTTCGACAGCCGGGTGCGGGAGATCTCCAGCCGGTCGGCCAGGTCGGCCGGGTGCGCCGGCGCCTCCCGGAGGGCGAGCAGGACGCGGCAGCGGATCGGGTCGGCGAGCGCGCGGCCGAAACGAGCCAGGGCGTCGATGTCGGTGGCGACAGTCAGCATGGCGTTGATAGTACAAGCATCTCTGAATTCAGGAAACCGTGGACTCCGCTTCTCCGATGCCCTGGCTCCCAGGTCACCGCCCGACTCACCGGAAAAAGTGAACTGGTGTGCGCGACGGGTCTGTTGGCACGTACGTTGTGCGGTGAATAATCCATGCCTCGGCCGAAAGACGGACACCACCCATGACGGACTCCGCGCAGACACCCGGCTCAGCGGTGCATCAGAAGATCGACACGTCGGTGCCGCACTCGGCCCGTATCTGGAACTACTGGCTGGGCGGAAAGGACAACTACCCGGTCGACGAGGAAGCCGGCGACGCCTACACCGCCGTGTTCCCCGGCATCGTCACCATCGCCCGCAGCAGCCGCGCCTTCCTGCGCCGCAACATCACCTACCTGGTCTCCGAGGCGGGCATCCGGCAGTTCCTGGACATCGGCACCGGCCTGCCGACCGCCGACAACACCCATGAGGTCGCGCAGCGGATCGCCCCCGAGGCCCGCATCGTCTACGTCGACAACGACCCGATGGTGCTGGCCCACGCCCGTGCCCTGCTCTACTCCACCGCGGAGGGCGCGACCGCGTACGTCGACGCCGATGTGCTGGACCCGGACCGCATCCTGGCGTCCGCCGCCGAGACGCTGGACCTCACCCGCCCCACCGGCCTCATCCTCAGCAACATCCTGGGCCATGTCGCCGACGACGACCAGGCCCGCTCCATCGTCACCCGCCTGATGGACGCGCTGCCCTCCGGCAGCTACCTCTCCGTCAACGACGGGTCCCGGGGCACCGACCCCGCCTTCGAGCGGGCTCAGGACGCCTACAACGAGAGCGGTGCCGTCCCGTACAACCTGCGCACCGTCGACCAGATCACCGCGTTCTTCGACGGTCTGGACCTCATCGATCCCGGTGTCGTCCCGGTCACCTCCTGGCGCCCGGACCCCGGCTCCCCCGCCCCGGAGCCCATCGGCGAACACGGCGGCCTCGCCCGCAAGCCGTGAGACAGCGCGCTCGGCCCACGCCGTGACGGCCACCACCCGGCCCCGTCACGGCGTGGCGCCCGGGCGCGGGCCGCTCGGCCGGCCGAGCCCTCTACATCGCCACCGAGGGCGAGCCGTACATTCTCGAAGTCGTCTACTGAGCCGGCTCCGGCCGCCCGGCGGCGGCGACCGGAGTGGGCGAGCCGGCGGGAGGCCGCCGCAGCTCAGCCGTCTTCGGCGGTGTACGGCCGGTTCACGCCTGGAACTCGGTCAGATCGATGGCGTGGACGCTCAGCGGCAGGCCGTACACGGGATGGTCGGTCTGGAGCACCGGCACCATGCCGAGCTTGCGGATGACGTTCTCGGAGGCGTCGTCGCCCGCCCGGCTGATGCTGATCACGCGGTCGAGGCCACGGTCCTGGAGGGCGAACTCCAGCGTGGCCTGGGCTGCCTCGGACGCGTACCCCTGGCCCCAGAACGACGAGCCGAACCGCCAGCTGATCGCCACGGCGGGCATGACCTCCGGCAGGAACTCCGGCACGGACAGGCCCGTGAAACCGGCCAGTTCACCCGAGGCCAGGAGTTCGACGGCGAACAGGCCGAAGCCCTCCTCGTCCCACTCCTCCTCCCACCGCTCGATGGCCTCCGCCGTGTGGTCCAGGTCGCGCACCGAACCGTCGTCGACCCAGTGCATGACCTGCGGGTCCGCGTTGATCTCCGCCATGGGCGCGAGGTCGTCGTCATGCCAGCGACGGAGGATGAGGCGGGGGGTGCGGATCTCGGTCATGGCACCCATCCTGCCCAAGGTGAGGGGCTCACCGGTAATCGGAGGCACCCGCAGGCCGACGCGGCCCGGACCGCGAGGTCCGGGCCGCGCCGCCGGACACGGAATGGCCGGTGCCGGCGGCGCGTTCTCTCCGGTACGGCGTCCGAGCGCCGGCCTGGCCGGGGACGAGGGACGAGGGGACGAGGGGACGAGGGGGAAGCCGGTGCGGAGGGCGGGGCGGACCAGTGAGCTGCGGATCGCCGTCGTCGGCGCGGGAATCGGCGGCCTCACGCTGGCCGCGGCGCTGCGGGCGGCCGGCGTTCGCTGTGTGGTGCACGAGCAGACGCGGGAGTTCTCCGGGATCGGCGCGGGCGTCCAGCTCGCGCCGAACGCCGTGCGCCCGCTGCACCGGCTCGGACTCGGTCCCGCGCTCGACGAGCGCGCGGTCCGGATCGACGCGGTGGAGTTCCGGACCTGGCAGGGCGTGTCCATCGCCCGCACCGAGCTGGGCACCGCGTGCGAACGGCTCTTCGGCGCTCCTTACTACAGCGTGCACCGGGCGCATCTGCACGAGGCGCTGCGCAGACTCATCGAGCCCGCCTCGCTCCGGCGTGGCCACCGGCTGCTTCGGGCGGACGAGCACGAGGACCGGGTACGCCTGGCGTTCGAGGACGGCACCGTCCACGAGGCCGATGTCGTGGTGGGCGCCGACGGCATCCACTCCGTCGTCCGTGACGCCCTCGTCCAGGACGCCCCGGTCTTCTCGGGCCTGAGCGCGTTCCGCGGGCTGGTGCCCGCCGAGCGCGTGTCACCGGCCGCCCGGCAACCACGGGTCAGGCTGTGGCTGGGACCGGACGGGCACTTCGTCTGCTATCCCGTGTCCGGGGGCGAGCTGATCAGCTTCGCCGCGATCACCTCCCTGGACGCCCCGCCGGCCGAGTCGTGGTCGGCCACGGCGGATCCGGCCACCGTGCGCGGCGCCTTCGACGGCTGGCACGGCTCGGTCTCCGAGATCCTCCACGCCGCCGACCAGGTCCGTCAGTGGGCGCTGCACGATCGCGAGCCGCTGCGCGACTGGTCCACGGACCGGCTGACCGTACTCGGTGACGCCGCGCACCCCATGCTGCCGTTCATGGCGCAGGGCGCCAACCAGGCGGTCGAGGACGCGATGGACCTCGCCGTGTGCCTGGCCGGGGCCCGCCGGCAGACGGTGCCTGCGGCACTGCGCCGGTACCAGTCACTCCGTGCCCCTCGCACCGCCGGGATACAGAGCCGCTCCCGCGACAGCGCGGCCGGTCTGCACCTCCCCGACGGCCCGGAGCAGCGGGCACGCGACGAGGCCATGCGTCGCTCCGCGGCACTGCACCACCGGGCGTGGCTGTACTCCTACGAGACCGAGGACACGCGGTCGCCGCTCATCCGATGACCGGGCAGGCACGCCTCGGACACCCGGAAGCGGATCCGGCCACCGGTCAGGCCGCGCGAGTTCGCTGGTGCGCGCCGCGTACGGGCGCGGCGGGGGTGCGGGCGGAACGGACACGGTACGTCGTCCTGGTCGGGTCGACGACCGGGTCGCCCAGGGTGATCCTGCCCGCGGAGTGCAGCGCGTCGCATTCGGCGGTGGCCAGGGCGACGTAACAGCTTCCTCTCCCGGCGACCGGGTCGAACGGCTGCCAGTAGCTGTATCTGCGACGTCCGTCCGCGTGCACCGTGAGGAACACCGGCGTGCGGGGGTCGGAGACGATACGCAGCACGTCCTTGCCGGAGGGGCTGACCGGAGCGGCGGACCGGCTGCGGTAGGGCAGGAGCATCCTCAGTCCTCCCCGACCGTGACCCGCGCACCGCGCGTGGCGCCGACCGGCGTACTCCGCCGCAGCGGCCGGTCGGAGCGGGCGGCTGCGAGCGTGCCGCGCACGACAGCTGTGCCGGCTGTTCCAGGTGCCTGGTGACCCTCGGCCTCGCATCGGCGCGAGGGGGACAAGAGGGCAGGGCCCTGTGCTGCTTCGGGGGTGGACTGCATCGGCGGTGGCCTCCTGAGGCGGGACTCAGGACCGTCTACCCAGTGCGGACGATCTTGATCTCGCTTTCTCGGCATTGTGCAGCACAGCACTGACAACGCGGCGGCACGCGGGGCTCGCACCGCACTGACAACGCGGCGGCACACGGGCTCGCACCGCACCGGCGGTCAGGGGCAGGCGCTCCGGCCCGCCGAACCCTCCACCGCGACGGCGCATGACTGTGCGGCCCGGCCGTGTGTGTCCGCCGGGCCGCCAGGTGGTGCGGCGGACGCGGTCAGCGACGGCCGCGGAGCTTGCCCAGCAGGCGCTGGGCCTGAGCCCGCCGTCGGGGGTCGGACGCGGCTCGTCGAGCCTGCTCGGTCGTGCGCCGCCCTTGAGGGCTCCTCGCGAACTGCTTGATGCGTTCCATCATGCGCGGCATGTGGATCCTCCCTCGGGTGCCTGCGGTCTGCCTGCCTCAACCCGCCTACCCGCGATGGGACGACTCATCCCTTCGTCGGTCCACTCGGGTGATCGCCGGGGCAGCCGAGTGCGCGACAACAGCGCACCTGTGGGGCGGCCGTCGTGTCACCCGGGCCGCCGGCGCAGCCGGACGTAGCTTGGTGCGCGGCGTAGGCGGATCCACCCGACGGCGAATCCCGGTGGCGTGATGTGTTGGAGTGCGACGGCCGATCTCGTGGCGGGCACCGCTGTCGCGGGCGTGGGGGTCGCGTGTGTGACTCGGACGCGCAGCGGCCGGGACCTGCCGCTCGCCGCGCTGCCCCTGCTGCTCGGCGCCCATCAGATCGTCGAGTCGTTCGTCTGGGAATCGGGGGGTGGCCGGGGGCCCGCCACCACGGTGTGGGCCGTCATCGCCCTGCCTCTCCTGGCGGTGTGGGTGCCGGCGGGCGTGCTGTGCGCCGCCCCGCCGCACGCCCGGCGCCGGCTGGTCCTCCCGCTGGCGGTCGGAGCGGGGACGGCCGCGCTGCTCGCGTACGGGCTCGCCACCGGGCCGGTGACGGCCGAGATCCGTGAGCACTCGGTCCGCTACGGGTTCGACCTGCCCCACGCCGCGCCGCTGGTCGCCGGGTACCTCCTGGCCACCGTGGGCTCGCTGCTGCTCTCCGGTGACCGGCGGCTGCTGGTGCTGGGGGTGCTGGCCGCGCTGGGCGCGTTCGTCTGCTGGACTCTGTGGCGGCTGGAGTTCGTCTCCACCTGGTGCGCCTACGCGGCCGTGTGCTCCGTGATGCTGTTCCGCTGGGTGTGCGCGCGGCCGGCCTCCGGGCGGACGGCGCCCGGCCCGGCGGCGCGGACACCGCGACACAAGACCCGCTGAGCGGCAGGGAACGGCGACCGCGGCCGTCACGGCGTCCTCCACACGGCACACCTGAACCCCACGGCACACCTGGACGCCGTCGGTGTGGTGGCGCCGCCGCCTCTCGCCGGCCAGTGGTCCCCGGGCCATGCCGGAGGGGCCGGCTCGACGTGCTGACGCCGAGCCGGCCCCTCCGGTGGTGCGTGCCCTCGGGAGCGTCGAGACCTTCGCTCGACGGGCCCGGTGCCGGTCCGTGCCGGACTCCGGTCAGTCGGTGCCGGACTCCATCGCGGCGCGGTCCAGCATCGCCTCGTCCTCGGAGACCTCGCCACGGGAGGCGATGGCCTCCGCGCCGCCCTCCGGCATGGTGCCGATGAGCCCGGTCGCGGCCGCCTGGGCGGCCCCCATGGCGGGATTGGCGGTGCCGATCAGGCCGAGCCCGGCGTACTGCTCCAGCTTGGCGCGCGAGTCGGCGATGTCGAGGTTGCGCATCGTGAGCTGGCCGATCCGGTCCACCGGGCCGAACGCGGAGTCCTCGGTGCGCTCCATCGACAGCTTGTCCGGGTGGTAGCTGAACGCCGGGCCGGCGGTGTCGAGGATCGAGTAGTCCTCACCGCGCCGCAGCCGCAGCGTCACCGCGCCGGTGACCGCGGAGCCGACCCAGCGCTGGAGCGACTCGCGCACCATCAGCGCCTGCGGGTCCAGCCAGCGACCCTCGTACATCAGGCGGCCCAGGCGCCGTCCCTCGTTGTGGTACTGGGCCACGGTGTCCTCGTTGTGGATCGCGTTGACCAGGCGCTCGTACGCCGCGTGCAGCAGGGCCATGCCGGGCGCCTCGTAGATGCCGCGGCTCTTGGCCTCGATGATCCGGTTCTCGATCTGGTCCGACATGCCCAGGCCGTGACGGCCGCCGATGGCGTTGGCCTCCGTCACCAGGTCGACCGGGGAGGCGAACTCCTTGCCGTTGATCGTCACCGGGCGGCCCTGGTCGAAGCCGATCGTCACGTCCTCGGCGGCGATCTCGACCTCGGGGTCCCAGAACCGCACGCCCATGATCGGCTCCACGGTCTCCACGCCCGTGTCCAGGTGCTCCAGGGTCTTGGCCTCGTGGGTGGCGCCCCAGATGTTGGCGTCGGTGGAGTACGCCTTCTCCGTGCTGTCGCGGTAGGGCAGGCCGTGGGCGAGCAGCCACTCCGACATCTCCTTGCGGCCGCCGAGCTCGGTCACGAAGTCCGCGTCCAGCCAGGGCTTGTAGATCCGCAGGTGCGGGTTGGCGAGCAGGCCGTACCGGTAGAACCGCTCGATGTCGTTGCCCTTGAAGGTCGACCCGTCGCCCCAGATCTGGACGTCGTCCTCGAGCATCGCCCGGACCAGGAGGGTGCCCGTGACGGCGCGGCCGAGCGGGGTGGTGTTGAAGTAGGCACGCCCGCCCGAGCGGATGTGGAACGCTCCGCAGGTGAGCGCGGCCAGGCCCTCCTCGACCAGCGCCGCGCGGCAGTCGACCAGGCGCGCGATCTCGGCGCCGTAGGTCTGCGCACGGCCGGGCACCGAGGCGATGTCGGGCTCGTCGTACTGGCCGATGTCGGCGGTGTAGGTGCACGGGACGGCGCCCTTGTCGCGCATCCACGCGACCGCGACGGAGGTGTCGAGACCGCCTGAGAAGGCGATGCCGACACGCTCGCCGGCGGGAAGGGAGGTGAGGACCTTAGACATAGGAAGATTATGCAGAATCCCGCATGACAATGCAAAGGCGGTCCAGGTGCCCTTCGGGCGGGGCGAAGAGCGAGGGAGGCCGCCATGGCGCGGGCGCCCCCGTCACGACAGGTCCGCTACCGGCGAACCGACCCCTCACGCCCGCACCGGCGGCATATTACCGAACCGTAACCTTCGGAGTGCTACCGCCGGTAACACTCTCGCCGCTACCGTCCTGACAAGGCGTCTAAGAGCGGCGGATGCGCGCGGTGGGACGACCGGGCACCCACGCCGCCACAGCCGTCCCATCGGACCGTCAGCCGCCCGAGCCGCACGCGAAGCTCGGCCTCCCTCCCCCCGGAGGTCCGTCATGCCCGCTCCCGCCCGCATCGTGGCCGCAGCCGTCACCGCTGCCGCCTGTCTCGGCGCCACAGCCGCCCCGGCCACCGCTGCCCCGGCCACCGCGCCAACGGCCACCGACGCCGTGATCTCACGCGGCGTCACCATCCCCACGTTCTACAACCCGCCCGCCACCCTGCCGGCCGCCGACGGCGCCCTGGTCCGCAGCGAACCTCTCCCGCTCGCGCTGAGCCTGCCCGGCGTCAGCGGTCCGCTGCCCGGCACGGCCACCCGTCTGATGTACAAGTCGACGGACTCCAACGGCCGGCCCGTGGCGGTCACCGGCGCCTACATCGAGCCGGCCGCCGCCTGGCAGGGCAACGGCGCACGGCCACTGGTCGCCGTCGCGCCCGGCACCATGGGGCAGGGCGACCAGTGCGCCGCCTCACTCGGCCTGGAGCACCCTCTCCGGCTCAACGGGCAGACCGTCTCCGTCGGTTACGAGAACCTGGCGATCTACCGCCTGCTCGCCAAGGGCATCGCCGTCGTGGTCACCGACTACGCCGGGCTGGGTGCCACGGACCGCCTGCACACCTACGTCAACCGCGTCGACGAGGCCCACGCCGTCCTGGACGCCGTCCGCGCGGCTCGTTCGGTAAGCGGGGCCTCGGTCACCGCCGGCTCCCGCGTGGCCCTCTTCGGCTACAGCCAGGGCGGTGGCGCGACCGCGGCCGCCGCCGAGCTGCAAGCCGCCTACGCCCCCGACGTCACGCTCGCCGGGACCTACTCCGGAGCGCCGCCCGCCGACCTGGCCGACGTCACCGAAGCCATCGACGGCAGTGACCTCGCCGGGGCCCTGGGCTGGTCGGTCAACGGCTTCCTGCAGTCCGACCCCACCCTGCGGCCGATCGCCGACGCCCACCTCAACGCCGCGGGCCGCGCCGCACTCACCGACCTGTCGACGATGTGCGTCGGTGACGCCCTGTTCGCCTACAACTCGGTGCGCAGCACGGGCTGGACCACCGACGGACGGCCGATCGGCGACATCATCGCGGCCGAACCCGCGCTGCGCGCGTTCCTCGACGACCAGCGCATCGGCACGATGCGGCCGAGCGGTCCCGTCCGCCTGGCGACCGGCACCAGCGACAACCTCGTACCCCACGCGCAGGCCCGCCAGCTCGCCGTCGACTGGTGCCGCGAGGGCGCCGACGTCACCTACAAGGCCGTGGCCCTGCCCGACGTGGGCAGCGCGCTGATCAACCACTTCGCTCCCCTGCTCACCGACCAGGGCGAGGCCGTCTCCTGGCTCACCGACCGCCTCACCGGCAAGCCCGCCACGTCCAACTGCTCCGGCTTGTCCTCGAAGTCCTGAGAGGCGGTGGGTCCGCCCCACCCGCGTGGCCGCCCGGCGGCGGCACGCCGCAACCCAGCCGAGCGGGCCGCCTGACGCGGCCCGCTCGGCGCACGTCTGCCTGCGTGCCATGACGGGTACGCCCTCGTTCTGCTCGTTCCGCTCGCTCTCCCGGCCCCCGCCCCCCCTCGCCCACCGAGACGTCGACGCTGCCGAGGTAGAGTCAGCCCGCGGGTCGGACGGGACGGTTCACGGGGCAACCGGACAGCGGAGCCACCGCACGACAAGGAGCGTCCGCGCCATGGGAACCACCGTCCACGTCCCGCAGACCCGGGACATGATCGGGGACGAGCTCTCCGGTGACGAGGCGTTCACCGCCCTGCGCCACTACGGCGGGCTGCGGCTGCTGGTCGACTCCTTCACCCGGTTCCGTTACGCCGACGGTTTCACCAACGCGCGCGCCCTCGCCTTCCAAGTGGTGGTCGGCCTGGTCCCGTTCACCGTGGCGCTGGTCGGTCTGGCCACCTCGGTGCACACCGACGCCGTGGGCCGGATCATCGAACTCGCCCTCGGCCAGATCGTGCCCGGAGCCAGCGCCGATGTCGTCGCGGACGCCTTCGACGGGACGCGGCGCAGCGCCCAGGGCGGCGCCTGGAGCACGCTCGCCCTGTGGCTCGGGCTCGGCTTCGCCCTGCTGAACCTCGCCTCGGCCATGGGCCAGATCGAGCGCGGCGCCAACCGCATCTACGGCATCGAGCGCGACCGTCCGTTCCCGCGCAAGTACGCGCGCGCGTTGGTGCTCGCGCTCACGGCCGGCATGCCCATGGTCCTGGGGTTCGTCGTGCTCGTCACCGGCGAGGCCGTCGGTGACGCGGTGGCGCACACCGCCGGGTGGAAGGACGGCGGGCCGCAGTGGTGGGGCGTGCTCGACATCCCGGTGGGGCTCGCCCTGGCCTGGGTGGCCTCGGCGGTGATCTTCCGCTGGTCGCCCCGCCGGGTCCAGCCCGGCTACACCTGGCTGGCGTTCGGCTCGGCCGTCCACCTCCTGCTGTGGGTCTCGGCCACGTGGCTGCTCGCGCTGTACGTGGAGGAGAGCGGCGCCTTCGGCGCCGTGTACGGTCCGCTCACCGCCTTCATCGCCCTGCTGCTGTGGGCCAACCTCACCGCCGTCGCGCTCTTCCTCGGCATCGCGTTCGCCGCCCAACTCGAAGCGGCCCGCGCCGGCATCCAGTCCGCCGTGCACCCTGACCCGGGACCGGGTGCGTGACACGACGTCACCAACCGTCAGCCGCCCGGACCTGACCGCGTCGGCACCCGACTCCGTTGGTATGGACCTGACAGCAGCCTGGAGCTAAGCTCTGCCCAACGCCGAAGAGAGCGCTCTCACTCGCGTTGTTCCGCCCCCACCTCGCTGGAACGACGAAAGGCACCATCCATGAGACGCACCAGACTCCAGCACGCCTGCCTGGCCGTTCTCCTCACGCTCGGCAGCTGGGCCGCGGCGGGAACCCTGCCGGCCGCGGCGAGCGACTCCCCCGCGTCCCCCGCTTCCGCCGCCTCCCCATCCGATTCCGCGACCGCCTCACCGGGTCTGATCCGGGCCATGCAACGGGACTTCGGCCTCTCCAGGGCCGAGGCCGAGGCCCGACTGGCCGCGGAGCGCCACGCCGCCGACCTCGAACCCGCGGCACGCCTGGCCGCCGGAGCCGCCTACGGCGGCTCGTGGTTCGACGCCGACAGCCACCGGCTGACCGTGGCGGTCACCTCGGACGCCGCCCCCACGACGGTCCGGGCCGTCCGGGCCACCGGCGCGCACGTACGGACCGTCGAGCACAGCGCGCGCCGACTGGACGCCGCCAAGGCGCGTGTCGACCGCCTGCGGGCACCGGCCGGTGTCAGCAGCTGGTCCGTCGACCCGGCCGCCAACGCGGTGGTGGTGAACGTGGTCGAGGACCAGGAAACCGACCACGCTGTCCAGCGGTTCCTCGCCCGGGCCCGCGAAGCCGGCCCGGTCACGGTCCGGACGGTGTCCCACGCGCCCGAGACGTTCGCCGCCGGGACAGTGGGCGGTGACCCCTACTACACCGGCAACGTCCGCTGCTCCATAGGCTTCTCGGTCCACGGCGGGTTCGTCACCGCCGGGCACTGCGGCGGGGCGGGCGCCGGGGTCAGCGGCTGGGACCGCTCCTACGTCGGGACCTTCCAGGGCTCCTCGTTCCCCGACAACGACTACGCGTGGGTCAGCGTGGGCAGCGGCTGGTGGACGGTGCCGGTCGTCCTCGGCTGGGGCACGGTCCCGGACCAGCTCGTGCGCGGCTCGGCCGAGGCCCCGGTGGGCGCCTCGATCTGCCGCTCCGGTTCCACCACGCACTGGCACTGCGGCACGGTGCTGGCCAAGAACGAGACGGTCAACTACAGCCAGGGCGCGGTGCACCAGATGACGAAGACCAGCGTCTGCGCCGAACCCGGCGACTCGGGCGGCTCCTTCATCAGCGGTGACCAGGCGCAAGGCGTCACCTCCGGAGGCTGGGGCAACTGCTCCGGCGGCGGGGAGACCTGGTACCAGCCGGTCAACGAGATCCTCGCCCGCTACGGGCTCACGCTGCACACCGCCTGAACCGGCGACGGCCAAAGGGTCCGCCGGGCATCCGGCGTGCTCCTGCGGCCACCGGCTCGCCGTGGTCCCGCGTCCGGGCTCCGGCGAGGCCGCGCGCAAACCCGCCCGGCCGCGCGGAACAGCCGCGGCCCGGGCGCCCACGGACGCCGAGGTCAGCCTGTGGACCGGGGTGGGCGTCAGGCCCTGACCCGTCCGGCTCGCCGGGACGGGGGACGCATCCGTGGCATGGCCCGGATGCGTCCCCTGTCCGTGAGGCGGAGCGGTCAGCCCACGGTGTGCTGGGCGTACGGCACCAGGCGGACGGGGCCCATGAGCCCGTACGCCTGGCGGGCGACGGCGCCGAAGACGCCCGGCTGGGCCGCCCGGAGCCGGTTGATGAGCGGGGTCGCCACCTCGACCTCGATCACGTTGTCGCCGGGCCGCAGGTGTCCGCCGAGGTCGACGACCGGGCGGAGCCGGTCGGCGGGCGGCAGCCGGGTGCCGTTGACGGTGACCCGGAAGGTGTCGCCGACCTGGCCCAGTTCGAGGTACGCGCCGTGCGCCGAGGTCCAGCCGGAAGGCAGCCCGACGGTGGTCCGGTAGCGGCCCACCCCCGCGGAGTCGGCCAGTTCGGGGATCTGCGACCAGGGCAGCAGGGTGTCGAGGGTGAGCGTGCGCCGGACGATGTCGGTGCGCGTCGGCTGGGAGCCGGGGCACCAGTCCTCGACGTCGAGCTGCCAGCGCTGCGGTGTGACGGGCGCGGGCACCGAGCGCACGGTGGTGGTCACCGTACGGCCCTGCGAGAGGCGGGTGGTGTACGTGCCCGGGGCCGAGACGCGCACGGCGAGGCCGCGGTCGGTGAACAGCAGGCGGTCGGCGTCGCCGGCCACCGCGTGCGGGAGGGTGCCGGCGCGGTCCCCGAAGAGTCCGGGCCGGCCGAGCGCGACGACCGTGGCCTGGCCGGGGTCGAGGGTGACGCGCACGGTGACGCCGTCGCCGTCCTCGGTGTAACGCCCGATGCGCCTCACCGCTCCCGTCCACGGGTCGAGGAGGTAGGGGACGGTGGGGCCGCGCCGGGTGCGGCGCAGGGTGACGTCGTGGTCGATGGCCGCGACGGGCGGCTTGACGGTCTCGGCGTGCTTGCCGTTGCAGAGGTAGTAGAAGTCGGTGTCGCCGCTGACGCGGTGGAAGTTCAGGAGGGTGGAGGAGGTGGCGTAGCGGGCGTCGGGGGTGACGCCGAGGGCGGTGAGGGCGGCGCCGACGGCGGCCTTGTCGGTGACGGCTCTGACGTGCGGCAGGGCGAGGAGGCGGGCGAGGACGTCCCGCAGCCGGTCCGTCTCGTCCTGGCCGGGCACGCCCGGCGTGAGCGCCTGGCCGAAGGCACCGAGCAGCACCATCGGCAGCCCCGCCCGGGCCAGCTTCAGCAGCTTGCGGGCGTCGGCGAGCGCGACGGTCGGGGTGGAGCCGTAGAAGAAGTCGCCCTCGACGAACAGGGCCTTGTAGGCGGGGCCGTCCGGGGCGAGGCGGCCGTCAAAGACGCGGGCGCCGGGCAGGTCGAGGAGCGGGCCGCTGAGGAACTGGTGGGTCCAGCCGAGCGGTACGCCGGTCGAGGTGAACCAGGAGGCGCCGATGCCGGTGGCGGTGTAGCCGGTCTGCCGGAAGACGGCCACGTCGGCGCGCGGGGTGCCGGTCTGCAGGACCTGGTGGACGCGGCCGAGGTAGCCGGCGATGTCCTCGACGTGCCGCCAGGTGGGCTGCCGGGGCCCCCAGGACTCGCCGTAGCCGGAGGCGCCGTTGTACGGACTGAAGGCGGCGAAGCCGGGCCAGCTCACGCCGGGGGCGGTCGCGTACGAGAAGCCGTGCACGACCGTCTGGTTGACGCCGGCCGCGTAGGCGCCGCCCATCGTGCGCAGGAACCTGTCCCAGGTCGTGCTGTACGCGGAGCCGTTGTACGCGCCCGCTTCGCAGGACAGCACCGTGTGCCCGGCCATGTCCCGCCCGCCGGCCAGGCTGCGGTAGTCGTCCAGGTTCTTGAAGCCGAGCGACTCGCCCTCGGCGATGTCCAGGAGCGCGGCGGAGGCGATCGCGTCGGTCTGCAGGCCGTACGGCTGTGCCCGCAGCTCCATGCCGAGCGGGTGCGCCCAGTCGCGCAGGGCGGTGACGTGGTGGGTGTGGAACAGGCCGGTGACGGTCTCCCAGAAGTCGTGCCGGATCTGCCGGGTGACCTGGGCCTCGAAGGCGAAGACCTGGTTGCTCCTGTCGAGGACGAGGGCGGGCAGGTACGGCAGGAGGCAATGCCCGGTGTGCCGTTCGAAGGCGTCGGGCAGCGCGGTGGTCCACACGAGGGAGTCGGTCTCCAGCTCGATGGAGTCCTCGAAGAAGGCGCCGCCCGCGGCCTTGAGCAGCCGCCGGACGGTGCCGGTGAGGACGGTGCGCTCCCAGAAGCCGGTGACGGCGGCGGTTCCGGCGGAACCGAAGTGGTCGACGACGTGGGCGGCCGGGGCGGAGTGCGGGCCCGACTCGGGCTGTTGGCCGGTGCCGCGCTGCCAGTAGGAGATCAGCACCCAGTCGCCTTCCGCGGGGGCGGTCCAGGTCAGGGCGCCGTCGCGGACGGTCGCGGTGAGGTCGCGGACGCTCGCGAGATCGAGACCGGTCTCCTTGCGGGTGGCGTTGGCGGGCTCGACGCGGGCGGCCTGGACGGCGAGCAGACGCCGCCGGGTGACACCGGCGGCGGCCTCGTGCACCGGCTCGGGAACGGGACCCCGGTAGGTCGTGCCGGCGGCCACCTCCACGCGGCCGTGGGCGAGTTCCTGGGCCGCCGCGTCGTCGTCGGGGGTGACGCCGGGGACGGCGACGGGCCAGCTGGGGCCGAGCGTGAGGTCGACGGTGAGACCGCGCCGGGCCGCCTGGCGCAGGGCCGCCTCGACGCCCTCGCGCCAGGGGGTGCTGCCCCAGCCGTGGTGCGCGGTGTCCAGGACGGACTTGTCCTTGATGCTGTGGTGGACGGCGGCGATCTCGGCCCCGCCGAAGCCGGCATCGGCGATCTGGTCGATCTCGCGGGCGATCTCGGCCGGTTCGACCAGGCCGTCCGGCCACCACCAGCGGACCTTGGGCCGTACCGAGCGCGGCGCCCGCGCGAACCAGTCGCCGGACAGGTCCTGACGCCCGGTCAGGGGAGCGGCGACGGCGCCCGTCGGGCCGGCCGCCGCGAGCGCCGCGGCGGTTCCGGTGGCCAGCGAGGCCGCCAGGACCGCGCGCCGAGAGACCCCGCCGCGCCGCGAGATGAACTTCTGCATGTGTCGCCCCAAGTTAATTGAATCGTTTCAATCACATGCGAACGCAGGAACGGTAAACCGAGGGCTCGGCAAGGGGCAAGGGGTCGGTGCTCAGCAAGTTCCATGGGTGCTTCGAAGGGCAGGCGCCCCGCCCCGCGGCCCGGGTTCAGGCCTCCATGGCGTGCAGGTCCGCGGGCCCCACCTGCACGTCGGCGAGCACCCGCACTCCGGGGACGGTCCCTCGGGCCGGCCGCGCCGCGAGCCGCGCGGTCAGGGCCTCGCGCAGGCCCCGCTCGTCACCGGGCGCGTAGGCACCGCGGAACCCGGACGGCGCGCGGTCCCGGGTGAGGAAGCGGCGGGTGTTCCGGACGGCGTCACTGCCTCCGGCCCGCACGACCGCGACCGGATCGACGACCGTGCAGCGGTAGGTCACCAGGACCGGGAAGTCCAGCGCCGAGTCGCGCGCCGCCAGCGTCCACGCGACGACCAGCGTCACGTCGCGCCTGAGGTCGACGACGCTCACGGCGGTGGCGCGCGCCGCCAGGGAGGCGTCGACCGTGCCGGCCGTGTACGTGTCCCGGCCGGTCCGGTACACGAGGATCTCGTCCGCCCCGGCGACCAGGGGCCGCCGGCGCAGCGCGCTCCACGGGAGGGACGGCCACAGCTCGCGATGCCGGACGATCGGGTAACGGCGTGTCATAGAGCCGGTCATGACTGAACTCCCGGGTTGAGGAAGACCCTTGCGACGGGCGTCGGCGCGGTCAGTACTGGAGCGCCGTCGCCACGTCCCGGCCGAGGCGCTCGACAGCGGTGAGGTCGAGGCAGTAGTGGACGTAGCGGCCGTTGCGTTCCACGCGTACGAGGCCCAGGTCGCGCAGGGTGCGCAGATGGCGGGAGACCTGAGGGCGGGTCATCCGCAGCCGGTCCGCGAGGTCGGCGGTGGTCATGGCCTGCCGGGCGATCAGCCGGCACAGCCGTACCCGGCGCGGATCGGTGAGCGCGAGCATGCGGCTGCGGGCCAGGGTGACGCCCACCTCCGGTGCGTCGACCGGGAAGTGCACGACCGGCGGCAGGCCCGGCTCGTCCTTCACGAGCAGGTGCGGGGCTCCGTACCTGGTGGGGATCAGCAGTACGGGCGTACGGACCGGACTGATCACCGCGTGGTGCACCTTGTCGAAAACGACGCGTGCGGGTCCGTCCAGCCGGGCGCTGGAGGTGCTGAGCGAGAGCAGGGCCGCCGCGGGCCCCTCGTCCGCGAGCCGTTGCCGCACGCGGCGCGCGGCGAGAGTGAGCGTCGGCTCGGTCTCCCGCCACAGGGAACCGAAGAAGACCACCCGGCACAGACCGAGGAAGTCGAGGACGTCCCCGCGCAGCGCCTCGGGGTCGCGCAACAGGTCCTCGGCGAGGGCCGGATGCGGTTCCGGCAGGCCGGAGGCGGCCTGCCGCAGTGCGGCGGCCTGCGCGGGGTCGTGGCGGACACGGTCGAAGCCGAAGCCGCGGTAGCCGCTGGCGCAGGTGTAGGCGGTGAGTTCGGCGAAGGTGTCCAGCGACAACCGGTCCAGGGAGACGTCGAGCCCCGGGTAGAAGCCCCGCCAGCGCAGCGCCGTCCACAGCGGTGCGAACCGTCGCAGGCCGGCCCGGAAGGCGGGCGGGGCGGACCGCGCGACCTCTTCGGCCCAGGGTGCGTGTTCGGTGTGGTGCGCGTGCCCGGTCAGCACGTGCAGACTCGCCGCGAGCTCCGCGAGCGGCGACACGGTGACGGCGAAGCGGTCGGGGGCGGCCCCTTCCAGGACGATCACGACCGGCATGACCGGGAGTGTAGGTCCGCGGCCCGCTCACGTCAGCACCTCGGCTCCCGCCACGAACTCCGCCCACGCCGCCTCCGGCAGTCCGGGCTCGGTGAGCAGGCCGGCGACGACCGCACCCAGGCCCGCCGCCGCGATCTGCGTGCGGTCGTGGGCGAAGGGGGTCGCGGCCGCCGCGCACATCGCCTCCGAGTGACTCGGCGTCCCGGCCGGGGCGACCTGGACGTACGGATGGATGACCGGCAGCAGCTGCGAGAGGTTGCCGATGTCGGAGGAGCCGGCCGGGCTGTCCTGGTCGCCGGGCGCGATGTCCACGCCGAGCGCCCGCACCGCCTCCCCGAACCGCTCCGCGAGCACGGTGTTGTTGCGGCGCTCCGCGTACAGCGGACCGGTCTCGGAGAGCTCCGCCCGCGTCTCGGTGGCGAGCGCCACGCCCACCGCGGCCGCGCGCACCCGCTCCACCAGGGCACGGGCCGAGGCCGCCGTACGGTCCCGTACGTACAGGTCCACGGCGGCGCGGGCCGGTACGACGTTCGGGGCCTGCCCGCCGTCCGAGACGATCCCATGGATCCGGGCGCTCGGCTCCACGAACTGCCGCATGGCGTCGAGTGCGTTGAGGAACAGCTGGGCGGCGGCCAGCGCGCTGCGTCCCTCCCAGGGCGACTTCGCGGCGTGCGCGCTCACACCGGTGAAGGCGATCCGCAGATGCGCCGCCGCCAGCGCGTGCGCGGCGGTCAGCGAACGGTCGCCCGGGTGGAACATCACCGCGGCGTCGACGCCCTCGAACACCCCGGCCTCGGCCAGCCGCACCTTGCCCGCGCCGCCCATCTCCTCTCCGGGCGTGCCGATCACGGCGACCGTGCCCGGATGCCGGGGCAGGGCGCGTACGACACCGATCGCGGCCGCCGCCCCGCCGGCCGCGATGAGATTGTGCCCGCAGCCGTGCCCGACCCCGGGCAGGGCGTCGTACTCCGCGAGAACGGCGACGTACGGCCCGGGCCGCCCGCTCCCGTGCACCGCCACGAAGGCGGTGTCGAGCCCGCCCACCGGGGCCGTCACCGAGAAGCCCGCCTCCGCGAGCCAGCCGGTCAGCACGTCCCGGGCGTGGAACTCGGCGAACTTCAGCTCCGGCCGCCCGTGGACGGCCAGGCTCACCGCCTCCATCCGGGGCCGCAGCGCGGTGAGTTCGGTGACCAGCTTCTCCAGCAAGGGTGACGTGGCAGGCATGGCGGACTTGGCAGGCATGGCGGACATGGGGCTCCCGTCGGACGAGACCGAGCGACACGCCTCACGCGTCGCATACGACGAGACTGCGGCCCCGACGGCCGGAGCGGCGCCGGGTTACCGCTTCCCAGGTAACCCTGGGCGGCGCGGCCTCTCCCCCGCGGCCCGGGATCGCCTCCCCGTCGCGGGCGCACCCGTCTTCCCGTATGCGGTGGCCGACCGGCTCGGCTGCGGGAGCGCTGGTCATGGACTGTGCACGTACCCAGTCAGGACACCTCGCCGGAACGCCCGCCAACAGGTGGAAATCCAGGTGACACACATATTTACAGTGCCTGTTACCTCCCTTACTGTGAACGTTCACGGACACCCCTACATGCGCATGTCAGGCCTGTCGGCCCGGCTTCGCCCCGTCTGATCAAAGGAGGTCGGGATGACCGTGAACGGTCCAGGCCGCACCGTGAAGCTCGCCTTGTTCTTGGCGGCAGTCGCCCTGCCCGCGTCCCTGCTCACCACGCCCACGAGCGCCTCTGCCGCGAACTCGCTGAGCATGCTCGGCGCCGACGTCTCGACCGCGCAACGCGCCCTCGACCTCGGTGCCAAGTACTACGACGCGAGCGGCACCGCCAGGGACCCGCTCGACGTCCTCAAGGGCCTCGGCGTGAACTACGTCCGCCTGCGGGTCTGGAACAACCCCGCCAGCGGCTACAACAACAAGGCCAAGGTGCTGGCGTACGCCAAGCAGGTCAAGGCCAAGGGCCTCAAGCTGCTGGTCGACTTCCACTACTCGGACACCTGGGCGGACCCGGGCAAGCAGTACAAGCCCGCGGCGTGGGCGAGCCATGGCATCAACCAGCTGCAGACGGACGTCTACAACTACACCTACGACGTCTGCAACAGCCTCAAGTCCCAGGGCACCACCCCGGACAGCGTGCAGATCGGCAACGAGATCAACGTCGGCATGCTGTGGGACGAAGGCAAGGTGGTCAACAACGACTTCACCAACCTCAGCCTGCTGCTCAAGTCGGGGTACAACGCGACCAAGGCGTGCAACAGCGCCACCAAGGTGATCATTCACACCGCCAACTCGGACAGCGACGCGCACGCCCGCTGGTTCTATGACGGCATCAAGGCCAAGGGCGTCAGCTGGGACATCACCGGGCTGTCCTACTACTGCCCGTGGCACGGCACACTGGCCAACATGGGCAGCGTGGTGTCCGACATGAAGTCGCGGTACGGCAAGGACGTCGTCATCGCCGAGACGGCCTACCCGTTCACCTCGGCGAACGCGGACGGCACCGGCAACTCCATCACCACCGGCTGCTCGGGCTACCCGCTCAGCTGGCAGGGGCAGGCCGACAACTTCACCGCCGTCCAGAACACGGCCCGCACCGCCGGCGCGATCGGCGTCTTCTACTGGGAGCCCACCTGGTACGCGGTGCCCGGCAACGGGTGGGATCCGGCCGACATCAACAACAGCGGCAACGGCTGGGACAACATGGCCATCTTCAACTGGACCGGCCAGGTGAACCCGAACATCAAGTGGACGCCGTAGCGCCGGGAACGGACGTGACGGGCGCGGTCGGGCGGGACACCCTTCGGCTGCGGACCGACGGCTGAAACGGGGAACGAGCGGCGTCGCCCGAGGCGGCGCCGCTCGCGTCGAGTCGCGTCAGCCAGTCGAGGCAGCCAGTTGGTGTCGGGAGTCTGCGGTACGCCGGGGCGCTGACCATTGTCGGCTGTTCAGGGTGAGACCCGCAGGACCAGTTGGGTCCGCAGAGTCATACGCGGCGCACCCATACTCGTACTCTACGTAGCCTGGTGTCCGGATGGGCGACTCAGCGTCGGTCCTTCAGCAGGGCGCAGACGAAGTTCTCCTGGACGGCGCGCAGCCGCAGCAACCCCTCCGGGTCCGAGGACTGGTTGATCTGGGTGGTGACGGAGAACGTCAGCGAGCGGCGGCCGTCGGGGGTGGCGGCCACCAGTTGGGTGTAGCCGGGGAAGTTCCCGGTGTGGCCCAGCACCACACCGCACCGCGTCGCATAGCGGAAGATCGCCAGTCCCGCGGTGTTGCGTCCCGGGCCCGCAGGCTCGGACGCGCCGGCGATCCAGCGCCGCTGCTCGCGCACCACCTTCCCGCCGTACAGCGCTCCCCCGGCGTAGCCGCTGATGAAGCGGGTCATGTCGGCCGGGGTGGAGACGATGCCGCCCGAGGCCCAGACCCCGGAGGTACTGAGGACCTCGCTGACGTCCTCCGGGAGCGCCGACGGGCTCACGTCGTAGCCGTGCAGGTACGGCTCACGCATCCGGTACCCGTGCGGGAGGCTGGTGGCGCGCAGGCCCAACGGCCGGTTGACCAGCTCGCGCAGCAGTCGCTCGTACGGCTTGCCGGTGACCGCTTCCGCCATCAGCGCCACGGCGATGTTGTCGGAGTTGGAGTACCGGTAGCGCGAACCCGGCCGGAACCGAAGCGGCTCGTCGGCCACGTAGCGGAGGAGGCGACGGGAGTCGAAGCGGTGCCGGGGGTCGGCCGCGATCTCGGCCCGGAACGCCGGGTCCTCGGTGTAATCCGGCAGGCCGCTCGTGTGGTTGAGCAGCTGGCGCAGTGTCACGGAGCCCCAGGCAGCGGGCAGGCGGGGCAGGCGCTTGCGCAGGGTGTCGCCCAGCCGCAGGTCGCGACGGTCGACCAGGGACAGCGCCACCGCTCCGCTGAAGGCTTTGGCCGTGCTCGCGACGCGCATATGGTCGTCCGGGCGGGGCGGGCGTCCCGTACGAAGGTCGGCGACACCGGCGCGCAGTACGCGGACGTCCTTGCCGTTCCGCAGCAGGGCGATGGCGCCGGGCGGGCCGCCGGGGGCGCGCACCAGCCGGGCGAGCTGACCGCGCAGCTCCTGGTCGTGGGACGTGCCGGGGGCGGCGTCGGCGGCCGTGCTCACGGCGGCCGGGGCCAGCGCGGCGAGACAGGCGGCGAGGACGGCCGTCGTCCACAGCCTCGGCCGGAGGGCGGCGCGGCGCGGGCGCGGCGCGGAACGCAGAGGCATTGGGGCTCCTGGGAGTGGGCGGTACTGCGGTTCAGCCTCACCGGCGGCACCTGCCGCCCGCCCCTCGGACTGCTGCATACGGCCCAGCGCCACCCCGCACCCGCACGGGCACCCGGGCGGTCCGAGACGTTCGGCTCACCTGCCCGGGGCTCGCCCCGCGCGTTCCCTGCGGCGATGCGAGCACCGGGTGGCCCCCCGGGTTCCGCCCGGGTCGGGCCAGTCGTGCCGAGGTCAGCTCCGGCCCGCTTGCCGGGGGACGCAAGCCGCAACCGGGGCCGAAACCATCGGCCTCAACCAATGCCGAGGCCAGGAGCTCTATGCCTGTTGGGCGGCGAGCCGGTCAGCAGCTTTCCGGCGTTGCGGCTGAAGGGGGTCTACGAGAACGCCAGATCCCTTACCCGGCAGGTAAGTCCAGGATCTGATCTTCCTGCCCGGCCGGACACGCCGTGGCCCTGTCCGACCCCGGTGGGCAGCACCACCAACGCAAAGCCTCTTTCGGGGACTTTTGCACCGGATGCCACCTGCGCGAGCGGTGCACCAAAGCCAAGCCCGGACGCATCCTGACCATCCGGCCCCACCACGACCTCCAGACAGCCGCCCGCCACCAGGCCGCCACCGACCCCGGCTGGCAGGCCGACTACCGCCGCTGGCGGCCACCGGTCGAACGCGCCGTCGCCTAGATCGTCCACTGCGCTACCGCGGCACCATCAAGAACGACACCTGGCTCCACACCCGGGCCGCCGCCCTCAACCTCCGCCGACTGATCAACCTCGGACTCACCCACACCAGCGGCACCTGGCACATCGCACCAGCCGGTACATGACCGCAGGGGCTGTCCGGCCTGACGGCCGGACAGCCCCTCACCAAGATCTTCATCGACCTTCTAGCAGTGATAACCATCAGAACACTCCGCGAGCAGCACTCCGAAGACCCAGAAGAGGAGAACCGACACGCTGGACACGACTCCCATGATCGCGAAGCGCCGGCGAGCTTGCCGTCGATGGCCTCCGAGCGCCAGAGTGAACCCCGTGGCCGACGCGGCCACCGCACTGATCACAGCAACCAGCGCGAACAATTCGCCGAACTCCTCCCGTACCTCCGGAGCTCCCATCGCAGATGCGATCACAGGGGTCAGCAAGATAAGCGGAGTGGTCATCCACCACCACGACAACCCTGTGATCACCCGGTCTGACGCGGAGGGCGTCCGGCCGGCAGCCCGCACGTCACTCGCACACGGTCCGCATGGCCTCTGGCTGATGACATGCCGAAAGCATAGGTCGTCCCACTGCCCGACAGCGCTCAGAGCGACGATCTCCATTCCGACCCTGGGCTTCGACCCGGCCGCAGGTATGGCACAGGATCCGCTGTGGTGAGGTGTGGCCGTCGGGCCGCAGCCAGCAGGTGATGCGATGGCCGGGACGAGCCGGTGGTCAGCAGCCCACGACAGCGGCACCGCGGCGAGGGCCCGCCGCAGTCGGCCGGTGTCGCCTGCGGCCACGGGCCCCAGCGGCTACGCGGGGATCTCCGCACACGCCGTGGCCCGGCACCGGACGGTCTCCGCGCACCGCACGACCCACCGTCGCCCGGCGAGGTCGACGACCGCCGGTGCCGGGTGCCGGTCCGGTGTGCTCAGCCGGCCAGCGTCGAGCGGACCACCGCCTTGGCCTCCTCCTGCACCTGACCGAGGTGGTCGGGGCCGAGGAACGACTCGGCGTAGATCTTGTAGACGTCCTCGGTGCCCGAAGGGCGTGCCGCGAACCAGGCGTTGGCGGTGGTCACCTTGATGCCGCCGATGGCCGCCTGGTTGCCGGGCGCCTCGGTGAGTACGGCGGTGACCGCTTCGCCGGCCAGGGTGTCCGCGCTGACCTGGGCGGGCGAGAGCTTGCCGAGCAGGGCCTTCTCCTCGCGCGTCGCGGGTGCGTCGATGCGCGCGTACGCGGGCTCGCCGAAACGGGCGGTCATCGCGGTGTAGTGCTCCGACGGCGTCTTCCCGGTGACCGCGAGGATCTCGGAGGCGAGCAGCGCCAGGATGATGCCGTCCTTGTCGGTGGTCCACACCGAGCCGTCGCGGCGCAGGAACGACGCGCCGGCCGACTCCTCGCCGCCGAAACCGAGCGACCCGTCGACGAGCCCGTCCACGAACCACTTGAACCCGACGGGCACTTCGACCAGCCGGCGTCCCAGGTCGGCGGCGACCCGGTCGATCATCCCGGACGACACCAGCGTCTTGCCGATCCCCGCGTCGGCGGGCCACCCCGTGCGGTGCGCGTACAGGTAGGAGATCGCCGCGGCCAGGTAGTGGTTGGGGTTCATCAGCCCCGCGTCGGGCGTGACGATGCCGTGCCGGTCGGCGTCGGCGTCGTTGCCGGTGGCGATCTGGAAACGGTCGCGCTGCTCGATGAGCGAGGCCATGGCGAACGGCGACGAGCAGTCCATCCGGATCTTGCCGTCCCAGTCCAGCGTCATGAACCGCCAGGTGGGGTCCGCGAGCGGGTTGACCACGGTCAGGTCGAGCCGGTGCTCCTCGGCGATCCGGCCCCAGTAGGCGACCGACGCGCCGCCCAGCGGGTCGGCGCCGATCCGGACACCGGCCGCGCGGACCGCGTCCAGGTCCAGGACGCTCGGCAGGTCGGCGACGTAGGCGCCGAGGAAGTCGTGGCGGCCCGTGCCCTCGGCGGCGAGCGCCCGCGCGTAGGGGACGCGCCGGACGTCCTTGAGGCCGTTCGCGATGATCTCGTTGGCCCGGTCCTGGATCCAGGTCGTCGCCTGGGAGGCGGCCGGGCCGCCGCTCGGCGGGTTGTACTTGAAGCCGCCGTCGGCGGGCGGGTTGTGGGAGGGCGTGACCACGACGCCGTCGGCGAGGCCCGAGGTCCGTCCGCGGTTGTGGGTGAGGATGGCGTGCGAGACCGCGGGGGTGGGCGTGTAGCCGTCCGCACTGTCGATGAGCACGGTCACCTCGTTGGCCGCGAACACCTCCAGGGCGGTGACCCTCGCCGGCTCCGACAGGGCATGGGTGTCGGCTCCCAGGAACAGGGGACCGTCGGTGCCCTGGCCGGCGCGGTACTCGCAGATGGCCTGACTGGTCGCCGCGATGTGGGCCTCGTTGAACGAGACCGACAGCGACGATCCGCGGTGTCCGGACGTCCCGAACGCGACGCGTTGCCCCGGCTCGGCCGGATCGGGGTGCAACGCGTAGTACGCGGTGACCAGTTGGGCGACATCGACGAGGTCCGCCGGATCGGCCGGCTTGCCCGCTCGCTCGTGCTGCATGCCCGCTCCCACACATCGTTCGACCTACGCTGACGCCCCCATCTTTCCTCGTCACGGCCGCGTTCCGCGAGTCCGCCCCCGGTTCACCGGTCGCCGGGCCGCGCGGACGGCCTTCGGCACAGCCGGGCGGAGGGCCGCACCGGGACGGGACAGCGGGTTCGGCGGCACGCGCAGAGGCCGGTGAGAGGTCAAGTACCCGCCCGCTGCCGGGATCGCGCCTGTGCATAAGGTGTGGGCGGGGTCGCCGGTGAGGCCGGTGAGGCGCCCCGTGCGGGAACGTAGCCGAGGGGAAGACAGCCGTCCGATGAATCAGATCCTGTTCGCCGGGGCCGTCGGCCTCTTTCTGACCCTGCTCGGCACCCCGCTGCTGATCAAACTGCTGGCCCGCAAGGGGTACGGGCAGTTCATCCGGGACGACGGGCCCCGCGGCCACCACGGCAAGCGCGGCACGCCGACGATGGGCGGCATCGCCTTCATCCTGGCCACCCTCGTCGCGTACGCCCTGACCAAGATCATCACCGGCGAGAGCGTGACCTACCCGGGTCTGCTGGTGCTGTTCCTGATGGCGGGCATGGGCGTGGTCGGATTCCTGGACGACTACATCAAGATCGTCAAGCGGCGTTCGCTGGGGCTGCGGGCCGGCGCGAAGATGGCCGGGCAGCTGATCGTCGGCATCGTGTTCGCCGTCCTGGCCATCCAGTTCGCGGACGAACGCGGTCAGACCCCGGCCTCCATGAGGCTGTCGTTCGTCACCGACTTCGGCTGGACCCTCGGGCCCGTGCTGTTCGTCGTGTGGGCCCTGTTCATGATCCTGGCCATGTCGAACGGGGTGAACCTGACGGACGGGCTGGACGGGCTGGCGACCGGCGCCTCGGTCATGGTCTTCGGCGGATACACCTTCATCGGCCTGTGGCAGTTCCAGAACTCCTGCGCCAACGCGATGAACCTCACCGACCCCGCCGCCTGCATGGAGGTCCGCGACCCGCTGGACCTCGCCGTCATCGCCTCCGCGCTGATGGGAGCCTGCTTCGGGTTCCTGTGGTGGAACACCTCACCCGCCAAGATCTTCATGGGGGACACCGGCTCGCTCGCCCTCGGCGGCGCCCTGGCCGGACTGGCGATCTGCTCCCGCACCCAGCTGCTGCTCGTCCTGCTGGGCGGCCTGTTCGTACTGATCACGCTGTCCGTGGTCATCCAGGTCGGCTCGTTCAAGATGACCGGCAAGCGGGTCTTCAAGATGGCGCCGCTTCAGCATCACTTCGAACTCAAAGGCTGGTCCGAAGTACTGGTCGTGGTCCGTTTCTGGACCATCCAGGGCATGTGCGTGATCGTCGGCCTCGGCCTGTTCTACGCCGGGTGGGCGGCGGGCTGAGGCGGGCCGGCCGCTGCGGCGCACGGAGCTGCGCGGCCTCGCCCTCCCGCCTCGCGCGCCCTGGGGCCGTGGGCAGGACCGGCGACACGACCTCGCCGCCGCACGTCGTCCGGGCAGGGTGGGGAGCTCTGCGGGGTTTGATCCGTGCTGATACGAGTACGCACAGAATATGGCCCAGTCGATACGTGAGACCGAACGCAAGTACGCGGCCCCGGCGGCCGACGACACCTCCTGGCTGCCCGACCTCACCGACGTGGACGGCGTCGCGTCCGTCGAGGACCGCGGCACCGACGATCTCGACGCCGTGTATTACGACACCGTGGATCTGCGGCTGGCCGGCGCCTCGGCCACCCTGCGCCGCAGGACCGGCGGGGCCGATGCGGGCTGGCACCTCAAGCTGCCCCTGTCCGGCGACAGCCGGGAGGAGGTGCGCGCCCCGCTGTCCGACGCGGTCCCGGACGAGCTGCGTGAGCTGATGGTCTCCCGCACCCGGGGCGCGGACGTGCGGCCCGTCGTCCGCATCCGCACCGAGCGCCGCAGGCGCGAACTGATCGACGACGAGGGCACCGTGCTGGCCGAGCTGAGCATCGACGCGGTCGACGCCGAGTCCCTGCTGGCCGGCGCCACCCGGGCCTCGTGGACGGAGCTGGAGGTCGAACTCGCCGGGGACGCCGACCCCGCGCTGCTGCGGGCCCTGGACAAGAGGCTGCGCAAGCACGGCGTCGAGCGGCTGTCCGGTCCCTCCAAGCTGGCCCGGGCGCTGGAGGAGACGGCGGTGGGCGCGCCCCGCCTGCCGGACGCCCGCGCCGAGGACGTGGTGCCCGGCTCGGCCGGCGACCTGCTCCTCGGGTACGTGGAGAAGCAGGTGCGGACCTTGGTGGACCTCGATCCCTCGGTCCGCCGGAACCTGCCGGACTCGGTGCACCAGATGCGGGTCGCCTGCCGTCGGCTGCGCGGTGTGCTGCGGTCCTACCGTTCGGTCCTGGACCGCGAGGCCACCGATCCCGTCCGCGAGGAGCTCAGGTGGCTGGCCGGCGAGCTCGGCGCGGAACGCGACCACGAGGTGCTCCAGGAGCGGCTCAGCACACGGGTCGGGGCCCTGCCGCGGGAACTGGTCCTGGGTCCCGTCACCGCCCGGCTCCAGGCGTGGCACGTCACCAAGAGCTCCGAGGCCCGGACCCGCACGCAGGACGCCCTCGCCTCGGCGCGCTATCTGGCCCTGCTGGACGCGCTGGCCGAACTGGTCGCGCGGCCTGCGCTGCGCCCCAAGGCCGCCCGGAAGCCGGAGGCCGTGGCCGCCAGGGCGGTCCTCAAGGAGTACGACCGGTTCGCCGCCAGGGTCGCGGCCGCTCTGGAGCTGCCGGCAGAGGCGGACCGGGACACGGACCTGCACCAGGCGCGCAAGGCGGCCAAGAAGGCCCGGTACGCGACGGAACCGGCCCGCGCCGCGCTCGGCAAGCCCGTCAAGCGTCTCGGGAAGCGCGTCCAGGCCGTGCAGAAGGTGCTCGGCGAACACCAGGACAGCGTGGTGGCCCGCCACGAGCTGCGGCGCCTGGCCGTAGCGGCCGGCGTGGTGGGTGAGGCGAGCTTCACGTGGGGGCTTCTGTACGGACGCGAGCAGGCGGTGGCCGGCGATCGGCAGCGAGAGCTGCCAGGGGTGTGGGAACGCGCCTCGGAGCCGGCGCTGCGCGAGGCGATCAAGCACTGAGGGGCGGAGGGCCCGAAGGCCGGCGTCCTTGGCCTGCGTCCTTGGCCTGCGTCCTTGGCCTGCGTACGTACCCGCGTACCCGCGGGCCCGTGTACCTGCGGGTCTGGCCTGAAGGCGGGGCGGCACGCGCGCGGGCCCACGGCGACTGGTCGCCGTCGAGGCCGCACCCCGGCCTCTCGGCCGGCAGGGGTGACGTGCCGCCCCTGCCGGCCCACGATGATCAGTTCTCCCCCGGCCGGTGCCGGGGGTCGTCGGTGTCTCGGCTCTCCCGGGTCTCTTGGATCTCTTGGATCTCTTGGATCTCTTGGATCTCTTGGATCTCTCGTGGCGGCTGCGTGCGGGGGGTGTCGTTCGCGGTGAGGTGCTCCAGGACTTCGACCAGTTCCTGGCAGGCCCGCTCGACCGAACGCCGGGTGTTGCGCTGCTCAGTGATCACGGCCGACAGGAGCAGGGCGGTCAGGGCCATGGAGCCGTTGAAGGCCTGCAGTTTGATCATCACCTCGATGCGGCTCAGCCGGTCGAAAGGCCCGACCTCGTCCGTCGCGGCGACGGTGGCCATGACGGACGTGAACAGGGCACAGAGCATGCTCCCGGCCAGCTGGAAGCGCAGCGCCGCCCAGATCAGCAGCGGGTAGACGAGGAACAGCAGACTGGCCTCGTTGTGCGTGGCCAGCGGGACGACACCACAGGCGATGACGGTCAGCCCCGCGGCCTCCTTCCACCGGGACATCCGCAGCGGCAGGCGGGCCCCGTGCAGCAACAGCAGGAGCGGGGTGACGATCAGGACGCCCATCGCGTCGCCCACCCACCAGGCCAGCCACACCGGCCAGAAGCTGTCCATGGCGATCTGGTCCGTGATCACGAGCATGCCGACGCCGACGGTGGCGCTGATCAGCATGCCGGTCAGGGCGCCCAGGAACACCAGGGCGAGGCCGTCCCGCAGCCGGCTGAGATCCGTACGGAAGCCCACTCTGCGCAGCATCAGGTAGGCGCAGACGGGGGCAGCGGTGTTGCCCAGCAGGTTGCCGAGCACCTCGGGCCGCAGCGAGGTGAGGTGCCCGATGATGAGCAGGACACCGAGGGCGATGCCGGGCCAGGCGCGCAGCCCGAAGATCAGCAGGCAGGCCACCGCGACGCCTGTGGGCGGCCAGATGGGGGTGAAGACAGCGCCCTCGACGGCCAGGTTCCGCAGAAGTCCCAGCCGCCCCGCCGCGTAGTAGCAGGCGGCGACCGCCAGCGTCCGGAGGGCGAAGACGCCAGGCCGGCGCAGATCCTGGGTACTCACCACACCAGCCATAAGACACCGGTGCCGCGCTCCCGGCGAGGCGGGAGACGTGGCGTGCCGCTCTATGGCTGACCTTCGGGCCCCGCCCTACGGCTGATCCTCGGGCCCGTCGTAGCCGAGGACCAGCACCGCGGCGTCGTCCTCGTGGCCCACGCGGTCGGCGCCCTTGAGCACGGCGGCGGCGAGCGAGTCCGCCGTCATGCCCGCCACCGCGGCGACGCCCGCGAGCCGGACCACCTGGTCCAGCCCTTCGTCGACCTCCAGCAGGGGGCCTTCCACCACGCCGTCCGTGAGCAGCACGAACACTCCGCCCGTGGTGAGCCGGTGCCGGGTCACCGGGTAGGTCATCCCCTCCTGGATGCCCAGGGGCGGGCCCGCTCCCCCGCCGGCGATGCCGGACCGTCCGTCCGCGGTGGCCCAGACACACGGGATGTGTCCGGCCCGCGCGCTCTCCAGCACGCCGGTGGACGGGTCGAGGCGCATGAAGGTGCAGGTGGCGAACAGTTCCGTGCCGAGGGACAGGAGCAGGTCGTTGGTCCGGGCGAGGAGTTCGCCGGGCTCGCTCGTGACGGAGGCGAGTGCGCGCAGTCCGACCCGCACCTGCCCCATGAAGGCGGCGGCCTCGATGTTGTGGCCCTGGACGTCGCCGATCGACAGTCCGATGCGGCCGTCGGGCATCGTGAAGGCGTCGTACCAGTCACCGCCCACGTTCAGGCCGTGACAGGCCGGGGCGTAGCGGACCGCGAGGTGGTAGCGGGGCGCCGTGGGCATGTCCGTGGGCAGCATGCCGCGCTGCAGGGCGATGGCCAGCTCGACCCGGGAACGTTGCAGTTCCGCGTGCTCGCGCGCCTGCGCGGTCAGCGATCCGAGCCTGGTCAGCAGCTCGTCGCCGTCGTCCGTGGGGCGCGTGCGGGACATTGATCGCTCCGGGGAGGATGTTGACCCGTTCGGGGGCGATATCCCCAAATGGTCCTTATCGGATGATAGCGATGTCGGGGCCTCCCCTGGAATCCCCGGCCCGCCGCGGTCGCGGGCCTCGTGCTGTGCGGCTCTGCCGGCCCGGCACCGACGAGGACGACGGCGACGACGCGCCGCGCGTGGGCGCAGGCGCAGGCGCAGGCGCAGGCGCAGGCGGGGGGCATGGGCGTAGGCGCAGGCGCAGGCGAGGATCGCGGCCGGTCGTGGCGGAAGGGCCGCGGACCGGGCAGCGCCGCGCGAGGAGACCGGCGTGGACCGACGGCAGCCGCCCTGTCCGTCCGCGCGGCCGACGCGGTCCTCACGCGCCGGTCCGGCCCGGTCGGACCGTCCCGATGCGCGCCCCAGCCCGCCCAGTCGGCCCGCCCGGTCGGCCCGCCCGCCCAGCGTGCTCGGGCTTCCCGCCGTGCGGGTCGAGAAAGTCCGTCAGGGCCGGGCGCAGGTGGGTACGGCATACATGGGCTGCGTGGGCTGCGTGGGCTGCGTGCACTGTGGCTCGACGGCGGCCGGGTGGGCGTAGGGCACGCGTACGGGCGCATGCCCTCGACGCGACCGTGGGACCGGTCGCACGGGACGGCGTGGCCGGCTTCCGCCACCGGACGTCGCCGAACGTCGCCGACACCGACACCGACGCCGACACCGACACCGACACCGACACCGACGAGCCGAACGGTGCTCCGCCGGCGCGGGAGCCGGATGCCCGCGCGACGACAGGCCGGCATCCATGGTGACGCGGCCTCGACCGCCGCCGAGGCGGGCGATGTCCCCTGACGCACGAGCACACGAGCAACGGACCAGCCGGGTAGACCGGCCCGGCGTCCGCCTCCCCCACTCAACCCAGTCGGTTCCGACCGCCGTTGGGATGGCGAGCGGCATTCAGCCGTACGGCACCTGTGGTTCCCCGACGCGACCCGCCCTGCACGCCTGCGGCACCTCGGACGCGGCGCGGACGCCCCGTCCGGCCGGTGGCCCCTCGCTCGCGCCGCGACCCAGGCGGTCGCCGCCCTCGGCGGTGGTTCCGCTGGACCTTGAGGGTCGTATGGGCAGGCCGCGGACGGGCAGGCCGGTCGCCCGGCCGGGCTGGGCGCCATCGCGCGAGATCCCGCCCCGAAAGGGCGCACGTTCGCCCGTGTGAGCGCCTTGAGTGGTGGGATCCCGGGGTCTGACTGACGGTGGATCACGTCGAGGCCGGGTCAGTCCAGCTGACGTGACGCCAGCTGCCCGCGCCGAGACGGAAGGAATTCCGGATGCGCTCCACACGCATGCTCCTGGCCACAGCGGCCGCCTCCGCCGTTCTCGCGATCACCGCGCCCGGCGCCTACGCGGGCGACTGGGACCACGAGGACTCCTCCTACAGCAAGGAGCACGACAAGTACGGCAAGCACGACACGCCGCGCGGCGGCATGCACACCGGTGGTGGTGCGCTGACCGCGGTGAACGAGGACGAGTGGGGCACCGCACGGGACCCGAAGCACGACCCGGAGACCTACAAGGACCCCAAGCAGGAGCCGGGAGCCAAGGACCCCAAGCACGACTCCGAGAGCTACAAGGACAGCGAGCACGAGAAGGACTCCTACAACGGCGAGCACGAGAAGGACTCGTACAGCGGTGACCACGAGAAGGACGGGTACGGCGGTGACCACGACAAGCCCCGCGGCGGCGTGCACACCGGTGGCGGCGCGCTCGCCTCTCCGGGGGTGACCGCGGGCGGTCTCGCCGTCCTGGCGGTCGCCGGGACCGGTCTGTACGCGGTGCGCCGCAACAGGTCGGCCCACAACGCGGCCTGAGCCATGCCTGACGCGATAGCAGTCCGGGCCGCCGCCCCGCGCGGACGGCGGCGGCCCGGCCCGCTTTCGTGTGTTCCCCCCCCTGTGCTGCCGTGCCCGAGTGAGAGTGAGGTGCTGTCCGATGGCAGCCGGTCCTTCTTCCCCGACCGAGAGCGAGCCGGTGCCGGCCGAGCGGAGCTCCCGCGTCGGGCTGGCAGTGCTGTGTGCCGTGGCCGCCCTGGTACTGGCGGTGAGCCTGTTCGGCGGAGGAGACACGCCGTCAGATGCCTCCCGCCCGCCGCAGGGCGCGCAGGCCGCCGCGCCCGTCAGCCCGTCGGCCGCCTCCGCCGGCCTCCGGCCGGGCAAGCACCTGCCCCGGTCGAAGCCACTGCGCCTGATCATTCCGAAGATCTCGGTCGACGCCCCCTTCACGGACCTCTCCGTCGGCCGGACCGGGCAGCTCGAAGCGCCGCCCGCCGACGACGTCAACCTCGTGGGCTGGCACGCCAAGGGGTCCTCGCCCGGCGAAGCGGGCACCGCGATCATCGCCGGGCATGTCGACACGGCCACCTCCCCCGCGGTGTTCGCCGAGCTCGGCGAGCTGGAGAAGGGCGACACCTTCCGGGTCGTGCGGGCCGACCGGCGCAAGGCGGCCTTCGTGGTCGACAGTGTGGAGACGTTCGACAAGGACGACTTCCCGGACCGGCGCGTGTACGGAGACACTCCGCAGGCTCAGGTCCGGCTCATCACCTGTGCGGGTGACTACGACCGTTCGGCGCAGGACTACACGGAGAACCTGGTGGTCTTCGCGCACCTGGTCTGACCCTCGCCGCGCGTCCGCATCCTGACCGGTGTCAGGCACCGGTGAACGCCGGGGTCTCCCAGGGTCGCCGAGCGAGGGAGCGGCGGCCGGAGTGGCCGGACGTACGACGCTCGCTCCTCATATGCCGCCGCGCCTCGGGCAGGGCCCTGAAGTGGTGTGGCCATCCTGCATCGACTACGCCTGCACGAAGCTCGGCAACAACCTGAACGGCCGTGTCCCGCGCGCACTGCTCGTGTGCGACGGCCACGACCTCGCCTGGACCGCTTGGTACTGACCGCCGGTCAGCCCGTGCCGGTCAGCCCGTGCTGCGGCTGCCCCGCAGCGCCAAGTTGCGCCGTTCAACTTTCCGTCCTCGAACTTCCCATCGGCGGACAGTTGAACAATGTAGTTACTTTTATCCTAATTTGTCGGCATAAGAGGCCGGAATTAGGAGAACCGGAATGTAGTCCCAACCGAAGCTCCTGAAGGGGATGGTCATATGACTCCCACCGAAGCTCGCGTCACCGACGTCACCGAGATCCACGACGCCGACGTCGAAGCAGCACTCGACCCGGCCGAGGCCGACGGCATCTTCCGCGACAGCCGCGAATGTGCGGCGCTCGCCCTGTCGTCCGGCTCGACCACCCTCCTGCTGTCGCCTCCGACGCCGCGGCCGAAGAAGGGCTGACGGGAGGAACGCATGAAGCAGTCAGGCACTTCGACCCGCTTGACGGGCGCAGTGCAGGACCTCGCTTCGGAGGTGGTCTCCGCCCTACGGGGTGGGGACCACCTCCCCCTCGTCGACAGCCCTTCGGGGCCCGACGAGACCGGACCGTCCGGCGACCTCACGCTCGCCGCCGTACGGGTACTCGGAGCGGATGTCCTCCTGCCGAACGTCCTGCGTCCCCTCCCTCCGCACCCGGACGACCTCGCGGTCGTCAGGAAGGCGGTGGAGGCGTTCCCGCCCTCCGCGGGCGCCTCGCCCACCTCACTGTGGAGCCATTGGGCCATGCATCAGGCACTGCTGCGGCTGGAGGCACCCCTCGACGGGGCGCGGGCCGGCGGCACGGAGCCGGCGGCCGGCTGGCTCGACGACGCCCCCTGGCAGTTCCTGACCCACCAGCTGGCGGTCCTCGCACCGCTCGCGCTCCCCGCGGGCGACTGCGCGGTGGCCCGTGCGGCACACGGTCGCCCGGTCGACGTCGCGCGGGGGTTCGTCCGCGCGGTGCGCCGCCGCGACTGGCTGCAGGCGGCCGGCGCGGGGCGCTGGCTGACCGTTCTCGACGGTGTGCCCGAGACGCTGGGCCTGGAGGCCGGGCTGGAGTTCGTGGCCCTGATGGGGGCCGACGACCCGCGGGTGGCCCTGCAGGTGGAGGCCGCGCGGCTCCTGCGCACCGGAGCGCCGGGGTGACGGCCCACGATGTCCAGGAACGGGGAGTGGCGGCACTGGGCTGGATCTCCGCGCACCGCGACGCGTTCCGGCTCGGAGAGGACGCGCTCGCCGCCGACGGCGATGTGAACGCCAGCTGGAAACCCCTCGGCGAACTCGCACAGGTGTGCGTATGCGTCCGCCGGCACACCGACCCGGCCGACCCGTGGCACGTCGCCGCGTCCGACCTGCTGACGTTCGCCTGGCAACAGACCGGGGAGGGCGCGCTCTTCCACGACCTGCAACGCCTCGAACCCTTCGCGACGTACCCCCTGGAGGTCTACGCCGCGTTCGCGTCGGCCGGCCTGCGGCACGCGGGCTACGAACACGCCGCCGCGACGGTGGCCCGCACCCGCGGCTGGCGATCGACCGAGCAGGAACCGAACCGGCGCCTGAGCGTGCTCAACTCCGAACGCCGCAGCCGTCTCCCCCTGCACGGGAACCCGCCCGAAGCCCTGCGGCGCACCTGGCTGGGCGGCCTGCCGGAACCCTGGACCTTCGAACGCAATGCCGGCTACACGCTCACCCATGTCGTCTTCCACCTCACCGACTGGGGCCTGGACACCCGCGGGCTGCCGCCGGACGTGGCGACGTACCTCCGGCACTGGCTTCCGCCCTGGCTCGACACCTGCCTGGAGGACGAACAGTGGGACCTGGCCTGCGAACTGCTGGCCGTGGCGGGCAGCCTGCCCCGCCTCCCGGAGTCCACGGTGCTCGCGGACGCCTGGGACCGGATCGCCAAGGCGCAGGACGACTCCGGTGCCGTGCCGGAAGTGGGCCCCGGACGCAGCGGCCGGGAACCGGAGCGGTCCTTCGCCGGCTGCTACCACTCCACGTTGATGACGGCCTTCGCCGCCGCCGTGACCGTGGCCCGGCTGCGGGAGGCCGGCCGCGCGCAGGGAGCACTCCTATGACCAGCACTCGTCTCATCCACAGCGTCGGCGTGGGCGCCATCGAATGGCTGTACGCCCACCGCGACGGATTCCGGCTGGAACCGGACGTCGACCCCGAAGTCGGTTTCCTGGAACGCTTCAAACCGGTCGGTGAACTGGCCCTGATCTGCAAGGTGCTGTTCCGCGAGGGGGTGGCGGGCTCACGTCAGGCCCACCTCGCCCGGCAACTGCTCGACCACGCCTGGCAGCACACGCTCGACGGCGGCCGGATGCTGGTCCGCGGGCAGCGCACCGAGCCGATCTCCCCGATCCCCTTCGAGGTGTACCTGCCCTTCAAGGAACTCGGGTACAGCCACCCCGAGGTGGAGCGGGCGGCCCGGCTCAACCACCGTCTGGAGGGCTACGCCGCCTTCGAACTGACGCCCGTACGCCGCCTCGGCCTGTCCGCGTTCCAGCGCCGCTTCGGCCTGCCGCCCCAGCCGCCCGAGGCCGACGTCGTGGGCCGCACCTGGCTGGGACGCACACCCGAGCCCTGGACCGTCGAAGGGCACATCGCCTACGACATCACCCACACCGTCTTCCACCTCACCGACTGGGGAGAGCGGCCCGAGGGCCTGCCGCCCCGCATCGCCGACTACCTGGCCACCTGGCTGCCGGTGTGGCTGGACGACTGGCTCGACCTGCAACGCTGGGACCTGCTCGGCGAGCTGCTCGTCATCGACGCCTGCCTGCCGCGCCCCACCCTCGACGAACGGGCCTGGAAGGGCTTCGCCGCGGCCCAGCAACCAGACGGCGCGATGCCCGCCCTGCGCACCATGCCGCAGGGCGACCCGGACCAGGTGTTCGACGTCGTCTACCACCCCACGCTCGTCGCCGCCTTCGCCTCGGTGATGGCCACGTCCCGCGCCCTGACCCAACTGGCGCACGCACCCGCATGACGCCCCGGCACGCGCCCTGGCCGGGCGAGCTCCTCGACACCGCCGACGCACTGGACACCGCCGGCCGGCTCCCGGACGACGGCACACCGCCCGACGGCGAACCTGCCGTTCCGCACGCGGACATCCCCCGCGCGGACATCCCCCGCGCGGACATCCGGCACGCGGACATCCGGCACGCGGACGACGACCTGCTGGGACGACGGCTCGACGCGGCCGTCGACGCCGTCCAGGCACCCGACGTCGTCTTCGCCCTGTCCCGGAACGGGCACCGCACCGTCCGCTGCGGCGGCACCGCGCCGACCCCGCCGGTCCCCCGCAGCAGCCTGCGCTACGAACTGGGCTCGGCCTCCAAGACGTTCACCGGACTGCTGCTGGCGCGGCTGACACGGTCCGGTCCGCTGTCGGGGGGCGAGCCCGCCGCCGCGCTGCTGGACCCGGGCCGGCGCTGCGGGCGTGATCCCATCACGCTCGCGCACCTCATCACCCACACCTCCGGGCTGCCCGGCCTGCCCCCCGACTTCTACCGCCGGGCGCTGCCCGCCTGGCACACCAACCCGTACGGGCGGTATCCGGACGAGCGGGTCGTCGACGCCTTCCTGGCGCACCGGCAACGGCGCCGGCCGGGCACGCACTGGCGCTACTCCAACTTCGGTGTGGCGGTGCTCGGGCACGCCCTGACGGCCGCCACCGGCGTGCCCTGGGACGTGCTGCTGGCCCGGCACGTGCTGCTCCCCCTGGGTCTCGACGGCATCGCCCTGCACCCGGGCGGTGCGGACGTCGACGCCATCGGTCACCGCCGGGACGGCACCACCCCCACACCCCCGCTGGACGTCGGCGGGTTCCAGGCGGCCGGCGCCGTCCGAGGCACGCCGGACGACCTGCTCACCTTCGTCGAGGCGCATCTGACGCCGTCCCGCACGCCGTTGGCGGACGCCCTGCGGACGGTGCGCCGCCCCGTGCTGCGCCGCGGCCTCGGGCGCCGGCACGTGCACACGATCGGCTGGTTCCAGCATCCGACCGAGCACGGACCGATGTACTTCCACTGCGGGGCGACGCTCGGCCAGCAGGCCTTCCTGGGTTTCTGCCCGGGTACGGGCACGGCACTGGCCGCCGTGTGCACCCGCCGGTTCCGCGCCCGCGACACCTTCGTCCCCACCGCCTACGGCCTGGTGGCCGAGCCGTAGCGAGCGCGGCGGCACCCGCGGCCGGGCGGCACGCGCACCGGAACGGGTGCGCGTGCCGCCCGGCCGTCGAATCAGGTCACAGGCGCTGCCACAGCGCGGGCGTCGCCGCGGGCTGCCAGACGCCCTGCGACTGGTGGCCCTGGAGGCACAGGTAGGTGATGCCGTCGTACGTCACCTGTGCTCCGGTGTCGTAGACCCGGCCGCTCGACCAGGTACCGGACTGCCCGGCGGGGGCGCCGGGGGTCTCGGTCTGCGCCGCGTTCGTCTTCAGCACGAGGCCGAACTTGCTGAGCACCGGGTTGATCGGCTGGTAGAAGGTGGTGCCGCCGGTCTTGCAGTCGCCGGAGCCGCCCGAGGTGACACCCTGCGCCTGCGTGCCCGAGATGTACGGGCCGCCCGAGTCGCCCGGCTCGGCGCACACCGTCGTACGCGTCACGCCGTCGACGGTGCCCTCCGCGTAGCTGACGCTGGTCTCGTGCTGCTCGACCGTGCCGCAGTGCCAGCCGGTGGTGGAGCCGGAGCGGCAGATCGCGGCGCCGACCAGGGCCTGCACCGAGCCGCCGACCTGGGCGTTCGTGTCCCCTTCGCCCTTGACGTCGGGCGTCGCGGACCAGTCGCTGTTGGCAGCGACCCACGACATGTCCTGGGCGGGGAACACGGAGGCCTGGAAGGTGCCCTGGGGCACCTTGTTGAAACCGGTGGTCTTCTCCCCCGCCTTCCCGCAGTGCCCCGCGCTGGCGAATCCCTGCTGCTCCGCCTTGGTGACGGCGAACCCGATCGAGCAGCGGGCGGTTTCCTCGATGTAATAGGCGTCGCCGCCACGGATGTCGTGCAGGGCGCGCGGGCGGTCCGCCGAGACCTTGACGTCCACCAGCACGCCGTCGACCTTGGCGGCGGCGACCAGGGCGTCCCCCGCGGCACGGCTCGTGGCCTGGACGGTCACACGGTTGGTGCGCACGTCGACGTACCGTACCGGCGCTTCCAGGGCGGTGGCGGCGGTGACGGCGGCGTCCAGCTTCGCCTTGGCCGCCTTGAGGTCGTCCAGGCCGGTCTTGACGACGGCGGCTTTCGCCCCGTCGGCCTCGATGATCGGGACGTCCGCGGCGTCGGTGGTGGCGACGGTGAGCTCGGCGGAGGTCGCGCCCTTCACCCAGGCGCCCGCGAAGTGCTTGCCCAGGGCGAGTTGCAGCCGTCCGGCGCGGGTGCCCGCCTCGGCCTCGTTCTCCAGCCGCGCCCTGGCCTGGCTCTCCGTCAGTCGCAGGTCGCGCCGCAGCGCGCGCAGCACCGCCGGCGACGGGGAGTCGGCGCCGAGGGTCCGCGCGGCCGAGGGTCCGTCCGCCGGGGCGGAAGGTACGGCGGCCGTCGCCTCGGGCAGTCCCGTCAGCACGAGCGTGCCGAGCGTGGTCATGGCGGCGCAGGCCGCACCGATGTGTCTGTTGGGCATGCAGGTCTCCTCGGTCGCAGCGGAAAGAGGTCTGGATCAGTAGGTTTTGCCGCGGGTCGGGCAGAAGATGTCCGGCGCCCGGCGGTTCCGCGTATCGGACGACAGGACGGGACCCGCCCGGCGCAACGGGGTGCCGCTCACGCGGGTTGCAGCCCCGGGCTGCCCGCCTCGACCACGAAGGAGGCGGCCGTCGTGACCGCCGCTCCGGGAGTGGTCACCGCCGAGACGGTCCTGAAGTCGGCCTGCGCCTCCTGCTGCCCGAGTTCGACCCGCACGTAGCCGCGCCGCCCGTTGTAGAACTTCAGGTGCGGGTTGGCCTTCATGTAGGTGTCCCAGTTGGCGGGCTTCTCGGCGCCGTCCTTGCCGCTCGCGACGGAGGTGGCGACGATCTCCGTGCCGAGGGTCCGGGACGCGGGATCGTCGAAGACGTCCTTGATGTCGAAGGCGTAGGCCACGTGGACGTCGCCGGTCAGCACCATCAGGTTCTCGACCCCGGCCGACTTCGCTCCGGTGAGGATGCGGTTGCGTGAGGCGCGGTAGCCGTCCCAGGCGTCCATGGACATCAGCGCCTGCTCGTTGAGGTCGAGCCGGCGCTGCGAGAAGCAGACCTGCTGGGGCATCACGTTCCACACCGCGTCGGAGGTCCGCCAGCCCTCGATCAGCCAGTTCTCCTGCGTCTGCCCGGTCATGGTGCGCGCCGGATCGTCCGACTCGGGCCCCGGCACGTGCTTGACGTCGCCGTACGCCTGGTCGGAGCGGTACTGACGGGTGTCGAGCACGTCGAACTGGGCGAGGGTGCCCCAGTGGAGCCGCCGGTAGAGCTGGAGGTCGGGGCCGACGGGCTTCTGGGCGCCGCGCAGCGGCTGGTTCTCCCAGTAGGCGCGGTAGGCGGCGGCCCGGCGCACCAGGAACTCCTCGGGCGGGCTGCCGTGCTCGTCGACGGCGCCCGCGTAGTTGTTCTCGGTCTCGTGGTCGTCCCAGGTGACGATGAAGGGGTGCGCCGCGTGGACCGCCCGCAGGTCGGGGTCGCTCTTGTACAGCGCGTACCGCAGCCGGTAGTCCTCCAGCGTGACGGTCTCCTGGTTGAAGATGTCCGGAAGGGTGCCTTTGGGGTAGCCGCGTGCGCCGCCTGCGGAGTTGACGGGGTACTCGTACAGGTAGTCACCGAGGTGGAAGACCACGTCGACGTCGTCCTGGGCGAGGTGGCGGTGGGCGGTGAAGTAGCCGTCGTGGTAGGCCTGGCAGGACACGGCGGCGAAGGTGAGGGTGGCGGCGGTGGAGGTGCGGGCGGGTGCCGTACGGGTGCGGCCCGTCTCGCTGATCCACGACCCCGCCCTGAAGCGGTAGTAGTACTCGCGGCCGGGGTCGAGGCCGTCCACCTCCAGGTGCACGGTGTGGTTGTACTCGGGGTGGGCGATCTCGGCGCCGCTGCGGACGACGACGGCGAACCGTTCGTCCATGGCCACCTCCCAGAGCACCGCGGCGGCGAGCCCGGCCATTCCGCCGCCCGGCTCGTATGGGGAGGGGGCCAACCGGGTCCACAGCACCACGGATTCGGGCTGCGGATCCCCGGAGGCGACGCCCAGGGTGAAGGGGTTGTCGGCGATCTTGGCGGTGTCCAGCTCGCCCCTGCCGGCCGCGCCCGCGGCCGGGACGTTCGTGGTGAAGGCCAGGGCGGCGGCCGCGGCGGTGAGGGAGAGGAAACGGCGGCGTCCGAAGTGACGGGCTGCGGCCCGCAGTTCGCGGTCTGCTGAGCTCATACGGTCCTGGTTCACGGTCGGCGGTGCGCAGACATGCCGGCTCCACAGGCCCGAACCGGAATGCAAGGGACGTGCGGATACTAAAGAGACAAAGATCGAAATCCTGACAATCACACGGCTCACTACGCCACCCGTGGGTCGACGGACGTCCGCCCGCACCCGTTTCCAGCCGTCGCACGCATTGACATGCACTCGTCGTGACGCGACGCTGAGAGCGCTCTCAGAAAGGTACGGACCAGACTCCGTACCGGACCCGCACGGAGGTGGAGCGTGCTAGGAAGACTCAAACCCCGGCTCACGTCCGCGACGGCGGCGGCCGCGCTGCTGGTCTCACTGCTCACGCTGGCGGCGCCGGCGCCCGCCCGGGCGGCGGTGCCGGACACGATCCCGCTGAAGCTGACCAACAACTCCGGCCGCTCCGGGCCGGTCTACGTCTACACCATCGGTACGTCACTGACCGACGGCCGGCAGGGCTGGGCCGACGCGAACGGCACGTTCCACGCCTGGCCCGCCGGCGGCATACCGCCCGTCCCGGCACCCGACGCGTCCATCCCCGGACCGGCCGCCGGAGAGTCGAAGACCATCCGGATCCCCAAGCTCTCCGGCCGGATCTACTTCTCGTACGGGCAGAAGCTCGTCTTCAAGCTGGCCACCGGCGGCGTGGTGCAGCCGGCCGTGCAGAATCCGAGCGACCCCAACCGCGACATCCTGTTCAACTGGTCGGAGTACACACTCAACGACTCCGGTCTGTGGCTCAACAGCACACAGGTCGACATGTTCTCCGCCCCCTACGCGGTCGGCGTGCAGCGGGCCGACGGCTCCACGGTGAACACCGGACACCTCAAGCCGGGTGGCTACAACGCCGTGTTCAACGCCCTGCGGGCGCAGTCGGGCGGCTGGGCGGGGCTGGTCCAGACCCGCTCGGACGGAACGGTGCTGCGTGCACTCTCGCCCGGTCACGGGGTACAGACCGGCGCCCTTCCCGCCTCGGTGATGAACGGTTACATCGACCGGGTCTGGCAGAAGTACACGACGCAGACGCTGACGGTGACCCCGTTCGCCGACCAGCCCGGCACCCGGTACTTCGGCCGGGTCTCCGGCAACGTCATGAACTTCACCAACACCGCCGGCGCGGTCGTCACCAGCTTCCAGAAGCCCGACGCGGACAGCGTCTTCGGCTGTCACAAGCTGCTCGACGCGCCGAACGACGCGGTGCGCGGACCCGTCTCCCGCACGCTGTGCGCGGGATTCAACCGCTCCACGCTGCTGGTCAACCCCAACCAGCCCGACACCTCCGCGGCGAACTTCTACCAGGACGCCGTGACCAACCACTACGCGCGGATCATCCATGACCGGATGGCCGACGGGAAGGCCTACGCGTTCGCCTTCGACGACGTCGGTCACCACGAGTCGCTGGTGCACGACGGCAGCCCGCAGCAGGCGTATCTGACGCTGGACCCGTTCAGCTGAGACCGGCGTGGTCAACGGGTGGTGGGGGCACCGCCGTCGCCGCGCGAGCGGGGCGGGTTCCGCTCCAGCAGGGCCGCGGACTCGGCGACCCCCACTCCTGTGTGCTCCTCCACCGGCGCCAGCCGTCCGTCGGCCGACTTGAGTTCGGTGGGCGCGGCGTCGAAGGCCCGGTGTGCCGCGACAGACACGGCGTGCTGCAGATCGCCGCGTCGACGCCCGGCTCGGACAGCTCGCCGAGCGAGATCCGGGGGGGGACCTGCCGCCCGCGATGTGGTTGAACACAGCAGCACGGGCTTGACGCCGACCACCGCACGGGTCCGGCGGATCCGCTCCACGCTGCGCACCCCGTCCGCCAGCACCACGTCGGCGCCGGTGGCGGCCAGGGACTCCCCCGGCGGCAGCACCCGCTTGCCGTCCGCGTGTCCGCAGCGGCGCGGGCGCCTCTGGTCCTCCAGGACCACTCCTCAGGCCCCGATCCGCTCCAGGATCTCGGCCTCCTCGAGCGCGGACCGCACGCCGTGCAGGGTCTCGTACAGGTACGAGTGCCGCTCGGGTGCACCACCACGACCACCGTGTCCCCGTCCGTGCGCAGTGGGTCGCCCGCGGGCACCTCCGGCGCGGACAGCGTCGAGTGCACGACACCGTGTCCGCGGCGCGACCTGCCCTCGCGACGCCAGGAGCAGGCCCCGCGCGCCGTCGGCGAGCGCGCTGGTGGCGTACGACGACGTCCTCGCGGGTCTGGGCGCCATTGCGCTCACCGCCGTGGCCCCGCCCAAGGCGGAGACCTCGGTGTCGACGTAGCCGTCGTCGATGTCCACCAGCAGGTCGTGCCGCGGGAACGCGCCGCGCAGCCGCTGGACGAAGGCCACCATGTCCGGCCAGGCGATGAACCCGATGCCGGGCAGGCCGTAGTGGGAGACTTCTCCGGGCAATCGTTAGGATGACGCGCATCGATCACACGCACATATGCGTGCTGGGAGGCCCTCGTGCGGGACTGTTCGCCATGGACGGTGGCCTGTACGGGCGCTGGTACGCCGACAGCCTGCTGTACGCGGTGCTGGACGCCGCGATCGGCGCGGATCCGGGCCGTGCTGGACGTCACCGACCCCGAAGTGCTCCCGCCCGAGCATCCGTTGTGGTCCTGCGAGAACGCGCTCATCACCCCTCACCTGGCCGGATCCGAGGGCAACGAGTGGCGCCGGCTGGCCGACCACGCCGTGGCCGAGACCGCGCGCTGGGCCTCCGGCGCCGGGTTCCTGCATCCCGTACGACGCGAAAGGCTGGCGTACCTGGCATGAGCATCCCGTTCGAACTGCCCGCGGACGACCGCGAGTCGAGCCCGTACACCGGCTACACCCGAGCCCACTGGGAAGCGGTGGCGGACGGGCTCCTGACGGCGGCGTGGCGCTGGGCCACGCCCGGCGGCGCGCTGCTCGACCTGCCCGGCCCGCCCTCACGTTCGGGGGTGCGCTCCGACGGGCTGGAGGGATACGCCCGGACGTTCCTCGCGGCGGCCTTCCGGGTGGCCGGGGCCGGCGGGGACGATCCGCACGGCTGGCTGGAGCGCTATGCGCGCGGTCTCGCCGCGGGCACCCGCACCCCGGGCCGCGACGACACCGAGTCCTGGCCGCTGATCCTCGACCACGACGTGCAGGGCCAGCCCATGGTCGAGTCGGCGTCCGTCGCGCTCGGGCTGCGGCTGACGGCGCCCTGGCTGTGGAAGCACCTCGACGACGGCGTACGGGACCGGGCCGAGGAGTGGCTGCGCGGGGCGCTGCGGCACACGCCCGCGCCGAACAACTGGTACCTCTTCCCCTACACGGTGGCCGGGTTCCTGGAGTCGGTCGGCCGGGGGGACGCCCGGACCGCGGCCGTGCGGGAGCGCGCGCTGGAGCTCATGGAGACCTGGTACCGGGGCGACGGCTGGTACGCCGACGGCGACGGACGCGCCTTCGACCACTACAACGGCTGGGCCCTGCACCTGTACCCGGTGCTCGACGCGCACCTCGCCGGCGACACCGAACGCGCCGCCCGCTACGGACCCCGCCTGCGCGCCCACCTCGACGGCTTCGCGCTGACGTTCGGCGCGGACGGGGCGCCCCTGCACTTCGGCCGGTCCCTGTCGTACCGGTTCGCCGCGTCGGCGGCCGTCGGCCTGGGCGCCCTGACCGGGGACACGCCGCTGTCCCCCGGCACCTCACGGCGGCTGGCGAGCGGGAGCCTGCGCTACTTCCTGGAGCGCGGGGCGCTGACCGACGACGGACTGCTGAGCCTGGGCTGGCACGGCCCGCACCAGGCGACGCTCCAGTCGTACTCGGGCCCGGCGTCCCCCTACTGGGCGTCGAAGGCGTTCGTGTCGCTGCTGGCGCCCGCCGGCCATCCGCTGTGGACGTCCCGGGAGGAGCCCGCGCCGGTCGAGGAGGCCGACCGGGTGCTGGCCCTGCCGTCCCCGGGGCTGCTCGTGCAGGCCACGCGCGCCGACGGGATCGTACGGCTGCACAACCACGGCAGCGACCATGTCCGCCCGCACGAGGGGGAGGCGCCGGAGGGCGACGATCCGCACTACGGGCGTCAGGCGTACTCGACCCGGACCGGGCCGACCGCGGCCGGGAACGTCGCCGACAACCACCTGTCCCTGGAAGTCGGCGGCCGGCACAGCGTGCGGCGGCGGATCCACCCCCTCGGCGCGGGTCACGGCGACGGCTGGGGCTGGGCGGCGTCCTGGCACCGGCCCGTCTTCGCCGGCGGGCCGCCGATGGTGCCGGGGCTGCGGGTGGAGAGCGTGACGGTGGCGCACGGGCCCTGGGAGCTGCGGGTGCACCGGGTGGTCGGGGCTCCGGCCGACGCCCGGGTGACACAGACCGGGTGGGCCACCGGGCCCGAGGAGGACCTGGTGTCGGCGCTGCACGGCCTGCACGGCTGGAGCGGGCCCGCCGAGCAGGCCCGCGCGCCGCAGGGCACCGCGTACACGCGCTGGGCGCGGGTGCCGAGGCTGATGGGCCGGGCCGGGGGCACCACGGTGCACGTCAGTGTCGCGACGCTGACCGGCGAGGCGGTGGCGGGCGACCCGGGCGGGGCAGTGACGTCCGTGGCCGTCGAGGGCACTGACGTCGAGGTGGTGTGGGGCGAGGACGGGACACGCACGCGGATCCGGTTCGATCCGGTGCGGGTGTCGCACGAGCCCTGACAGGCCCGCGCCGTGCGACACCGGTCAGGCCGTCTCACTGGGCGTCGGGCGCCTTGATGATCTTGCCGTTCTCGTCGATGGTGCGGGTGCTCCAGTAGGTGTCCCACGTGTCGCCGACGTGCTCGGGGACCTTGCCCTCGGGGTAGCGGACGTACCCCTTCGGCGGTTCCTCGCCGTCGGACACGCACGCGCTGCCGGTGCTGCCCACCGCCAGGACCGGGTACTCTCCCCCGCCGCAGCTCGCGTCCGCGGTCGAGCAGCCGACCAGCAGCGCGGCGCTCACGCCGGCCAGCGCCAGGCCCCATACCGGCCGCATCGCGGCGGACATCCGGTGAACTCGCTCGGTGTTGCGCACAGTTGCTCCCCCTGAGTGGCTTGTGGCACCAGCCTGCGTGAGGCGGACGGATCATTCATGAGTACGCGTACTCATGATTCCCGGTCGGCCTGCCCAGGTGAGGGAGGGCGCCCCGTCCGGCACGGCGCGCCCCCTCTCCCGCCGGCTAGCCGCCGAGTGCCGCGAGGACGGACGTGTAGGCGGGCTTCTTGTTGTAGTTGCCGTCGAACAGCAGCGGGGTGCCGCTCGCCCGCCACGAATACTTGTCGGTGACGCCCCACACCGTGATGCCGGTGCACCGCGAGACCGCCAGGCAGGCCTTCACGACGGTGCTGTAGCTGTTCGCCTGGGCCGTTCCGGAGCCCTCGATGTCCAGTTCGGTGATCTGCACGTCGACCCCGAGGTCGGCGAACCGCTGGAGATTGGCCCGGTAGTCGGCGGGAACGGGGGACGCGCTGTTGAAGTGGGACTGGAAGCCCACGCAGTCGATCGGCACGCCGCGCGCCTTGAAGTCCCGGACCAGGTTGTAGACGGCATTGCTCTTCGCGTTGACGCCGTCGGTGTTGTAGTCGTTGTAGCAGAGCTTGGCGGCCGGATCCGCGCCGCGTGCCGTGCGGAACGCCTCCTCGATGAAGCCGTTGCCGAGCTTGTCCTGGAACGGTGAGCTGCGCCGGGCGCCGCTGGAGCCGTCCTGGAAGGCCTCGTTGACGACGTCCCAGGAGTGGATCTTGCCTTTGTAGTGGCCCATGACCTGGGTGATGTGGTGGTTCATCGCCGTTCTGAGGTCGGCGGCGGCGAGCGTGCCGACCCAGCCGGGCAGTTGGGAGTGCCATACCAGGGTGTGGCCGCGGACCTTCATGCCCTTGCTCTGCGCGTGGCTGACGATCCGGTCGGCGGAGCCGAAGGTGAAGGCTCCCCGGGTCCGCTCGACGGCGTCCCACTTCATCTCGTTCTCGGGCGTCGCGGAGGTGAACTCGGTGTTCAGCGTGGAGACATACGCGGCCTCGCCCAGGTGGTTGGCGGCGACCGCGGCACCGAAGTACCGGCCCTTGCCGGCCGCCGCGGAACCCAGCGTGCTCGCGGCCTGGGCCGTCCCGGACAGGGCGGCGACGCCGGTGGTGGCGAGCAGGCCGGCCATACCGAGGGCGGCGATGGAGGTGCGGGTGACCATCTCGTCCCCTTTCTCATGATTGTTGTGGTCATGACACTTCGAAACTTTCGAACCTTCTTCCGAAGAGTGCGGGAGACGTTACGACTGGCGGTTCCCGTCGTCAACGCTTCGCACAGGACCGCTCCGGCGGACTTCCAAGAGGCCCTCGCACCCGCGACATTCGCTCTCGGGAGCGAAACTTTCGGCGGCTTCCCGCCGCTTCCCGCCGCTTGTCACGCTGTGACGAACCACTGCCTCCGCGTACTCACCTCAGGCAAACGCCACCCCGATCCACCCGGACCGCCCCTCCGTCGCTGCCATATTCGAAGGCGATTTCGGAGGTGCTTGTGACGACTGAGGCGACAACGTCCGAGGCACGACAGACCGCGCCCTACACACCCGACCACACCACCGACCGCACCGCCGACCGCACCACCGACCGGATCGCCGACCTGGAACGGCGCCGGGCGGCGGCGGTGGCCCCGGGCGGACCGAGGAGACGGGGGGAGTTCGGCGCACGGGAGCGGATCGAACGGCTGCTGGACGCCGGTTCGTTCACCGAGACGGGTCTGTTCGTCCGGGCCCGGTCCGCCGGGGACGGAGCCCGCCGACCGTACGGCGACGGGGTGGTCACCGGGACCGGCACCGTCGACGGCCGTCCCGTCTGTGTGTTCGCGCAGGACTCCACCGTCTTCGGCGGCAGCATGGGCGAGGCGTTCGGCGAGAAGACCGTCGCCCTCATGGACCTCGCCCTCAAGACCGGCTGCCCGGTCGTCGGACTCAACGACTCCGGCGGCGCCCGCATCCAGGAGGGCGTGGCCTCGCTCGCCCTCTACGCCGAGCTCGTGCGCCGCAACGTGCAGGCGTCCGGGGTCATCCCGCAGATCTCGGTCGTCCTCGGCCCGTGCGCGGGCGGGGCCGCCTACTCGCCGGCGATCACCGACTTCACGGTGATGGTGGACGGCGCCTCGCACATGTTCGTCACCGGCCCCGACGTCATCGAGACGGTCACCGGCGAACGCACCACCGCCGAGGAACTGGGCGGCGCGCACACCAGCAACTCCGTCAACGGCAACGCCCACTTCCTCGCCGCCGACGAGGAGGAGGCCCTCGACACCGTCCGCGACCTGCTGTCGTACCTGCCCGCCAACAACCTGGAGCGGCCACCGGAGTACGCCCCCGCACTGCCCGCCGCCGACGGCGTGCCGCTCGACGAGGTCGTCCCCGACCGGCTCGGGCAGGCGTACGACATGCGGGACGTGCTGCGGGCGGTCGTCGACGACGGTGAACTCCTCGAGGTGCAGGAGCTGTTCGCGCCGAACATCATCTGCGCCCTGGCCCGGGTCGAGGGCCGCTCGGTCGGCATCGTCGCCAACCAGCCGCTGCACTCCGCCGGCGTCCTCGACATCGACGCCTCCGAGAAGGCCGCGCGGTTCGTGCGGTTCTGCGACGCGTTCGGCCTGCCGCTGCTCACCTTCGCCGACGTCCCCGGCTATCTCTCCGGGGTCCGTCAGGAGCACGGCGGCATCATCCGGCGCGGCGCCAAACTGCTGTACGCGTACGCCGAGGCGACCGTGCCCAAGGTCACCGTGGTGGTGCGCAAGGCGTACGGCGGCGGGTACGCCGTGATGGGCTCCAAGCACCTCGGCGCCGACGTCAACCTCGCCTGGCCCACCGCCCGGATCGCCGTCATGGGCGCCGAGGGCGCGGTGGGCCTGCTGCACCGGCGCGAACTGGCCGCCGCCGCCGACCCCGAGGCCCTGCGCGCACGGCTCGTGACCGGCTACGAGAGCACCTACGGCACCCCCTACCTGGCCGCCGAACGCGGATACGTCGACGCCGTCATCGCCCCCCGCGAGACCCGCGACCAGATCTGCCGCGCCCTGCGCTCCCTGCACGGCAAACGCGCCCCGATGCCGCAGCGCCGGCACGGCAACATCCCGCTCTGACCCGCCAGGCCCCCACCGGACCGCCCCCGACCCGCGCCCCGCAAGCCACCTCCCCGCGACGTGAGGAGCCCCTCCCCCCATGGACAGCCGCCGTCCCCCGCTCGCGCCCCCGTGCCGGACCCTGCCGGAGCTCGTGCGGCACTGGGCCGAGACCACCCCCGACCGCCGGGCGTTCACCTACGTCGACCACCCCGCCCCGCACTCGCGCGGCGTCCACCGCACCCTCACCTGGCGGCGCCTGGACGTGCGCGTACGGGCGCTGGCCGCCCGGCTCGCCGAGGAGGCCGAACCGGGAGCGCGCGTCGCGCTGCTGTGCCCGCAGGGCACCGAGTACGTCACCGGGTTCCTGGCGACGCTGGCGGCCGGTCTGATCGCCGTACCGCTGTACCCGCCGAGTCTGCCCGGGCACGCCGACCGGCTGGCGGGCGTGCTGGCCGACGCGGCGCCGAAGGTCGTGGTGACCACGAGCCGCGCCCGGGCGGAGGTCCGGGACTTCTGCGACCGCGACACGGTACGGGTCGTCGCCGCCGACGACGTCCCCGACTCCGCCGCCGACGCATGGCAGCCGGTGACCGTGGACGAGCGGGCGACCGCCTACCTCCAGTACACCTCCGGCTCGACGCGGGCCCCGGCCGGCGTGGAGATCACCCACGGCAACGTCGTCGCCAACGCCCGGCAGGCCCTGTCGGCCTACGGCGCCGACGCGCACCCGGTGACCTTCGTGGGCTGGCTGCCGCTCTACCACGACATGGGGCTGGTGCTGAGCATCGCCGCCCCCGTCGTGCGCGGGGCACTGTCGGTGCTCATGGACCCGGCCGCGTTCCTGCACCAGCCGGTGCGCTGGCTGCGGCTGCTCGCCGCGCATCCGCGCGCGCTCAGCGCCGCGCCCAACTTCGCCTACGACTACTGCTCCTCCGCCGTCACCGCCGAGCAGAAGGCGGATCTGCGCCTCGACGGCGTCGCCGCGCTGATCAACGGCAGCGAGCCGGTCCGCCCCGGAACCGCCGACCGGTTCCACGAGGCCTTCGCCGAACAGGGGCTCGCCCCGGACACCCACTGCCCGTCGTACGGGCTCGCCGAGGCCACCGTCTTCGTCAGTGCCGCCCGGCCCGGTGAGCCGCTGCGCCGGTTCGCGCTCGACCGGGACGCCCTCGCCTCCGGGAAGGCCCTGCCCGCACGCCCCGAGGACCCCAGGGCGGTGCTGCTCGCCGGCTGCGGCGCCCCGGCGGGCCAGCGGCTGCGCGTCACCGACCCCGCGACCGGTGCCGTGCTGTCCGAGGGGGAGATCGGGGAGATCCGGGTCCAGGGTCCCAACGTCGGCCGCGGCTACTGGAACCGGGAGGCCGACACCCGGCGCGTCTTCCGCGCCGGGACCGCCAAGACCGCCACGGCCGGCTCCGCCGACACGGACCACCACGGCGGATGGCTGCGCACCGGCGACCTGGGGACCGTGCTGGACGGGCAGCTGGTCGTCACCGGGCGGCTGAAGGACCTCATCGTCGTCGACGGGCGCAACCACTACCCGCAGGACATCGAGGCCACGGTCCAGGACACGCACCCGGCGGTGCGCCGCGACCGGCTCGCCGCGTTCTCCGTGCCGGGCACGGCCGGCGAGCGGGTCGTGGTGGTGGCCGAGCACGGACGTGCCACCAGCCTGGCCGACCTCGACGTACCGGCGCTGGTACGGGCGGTGCGCGGGGCCGTCTCCTCGCGGCACGGGCTGCGGCTCGCCGACGTGGTGCTCGTGCCGCCGGGGACCGTGCCGCGTACATCCAGCGGCAAGGTGTCCCGGGCGCTGACCCGGGCCCGGTATCTGGAGGGCGCCTACACCGGGGCCGCCGAGGCGCCGGGGGCCGCGGGATGAGGACCGTCGGCGAGGCCGCGCTGCGCCGTCTGATCGCCGAGCGGGTGGCCGCCTGGAACGACATGCCCGTGGAGTCCGTCCCGATGGACCGGCCGCTCGCCGACCTCGGCATGGCCTCACGGGACGCGGTCGCCCTGGCCGGGGAGCTGTCGCACGCCCTGGGCCGCGAACTGCCGTCGACGCTGCTGTGGGAGACACCGACCGGCGACGCCCTGGTGGCGCACCTGTGCGCGGCGGCGCAGGAGAGCCGTCCGGCGGACGAGGGCCGTCCGCTGCGTCCGGTCGCCGACGTGCCGCCCGCAGAGCCCGTCGCGGTCGTCGGGGTCGGCTGCCGGCTGCCCGGCGGGGTGCACGACCCGGACGACTACTGGCGGCTGCTGGGCGAGGGCGGCGACGCGATCCGGCGGGTGCCCGAGGACCGGTGGCGCGACTTCACCGCGTTCCCGCCCGCCGACGCGCCCGCGTACGGCGGCTATCTCGACGACGTCGCCGGGTTCGACGCGGACTTCTTCCACATCACCCCGCGCGAGGCCGCCGTGATGGATCCGCAGCAGCGGATCCTCCTGGAGGTGGTGCACGAGGCGCTCGCGCACGCCGCCGTCCCGGCCGCCTCCCTCGCCGGTACCGCCACCGGTGTCTTCGTCGGGATCTCCGCGCCGGAGTACGGGCAGCTCACCGGCGCCGACCCGGCCGCCGTGGACCCCTGGGCTCCGGCCGGGGCGGCCCTCAGCGTGGCCGCGGGACGGCTGTCGTACGTCCTGGACACGCGGGGGCCGAGCATGGCCGTCGACACCGCCTGCTCCTCCTCGCTGGTCGCCGTGCACCACGCCTGCGTCAGCCTGCGCACCGGCGAGTGCGACACGGCGATCGCCGCCGGGGTCAACGTGCTGCTCTCCCCCACCGTCACCATGGCGTTCCAGCGGGCCGGGGCGCTCGCGCCCAACGGGCGGTGCAAGCCGTTCTCGGCGGCGGCCGACGGGATCGGCCGCGGCGAGGGGTGCGCGGCCGTGCTGCTGAAGCGGCTGTCGGACGCCGAGCGGGACGGCGACCGGGTCCTCGCCGTCGTCCGGGCCACCGCCGTCAACTCCGACGGTCGTTCCGGCGGCCTGATGGCCCCCAACCCGGCCGCCCAGCGGGCCCTGCTGAGCACCGCGTACGCGCGGGCCGGCCTCGCTCCGGAATCCGTCGACTACGTCGAGGCCCACGGCACCGGCACCCCGCTCGGCGACCCGATCGAGGCGGGCGCCCTGGACGCCGTGCTCGGCCGGGGCCGCGAACCCGACCAGCCGCTGCTGCTCGGCTCCGTGAAGGGCAACCTCGGCCATCTGGAGTCGGCCGCGGGCATCGCCGGCCTGGTGAAGACTGTTCTGGCCCTCCACCACGACCACCTCCCGCCCTCCCTGCACTGCGCGGACGGCAGCGCGCTGGGCGAGGCGCGGCTGCGGGTGGTGACGGAGGCCGAACCGTGGCCCCGCTACGGCGGCACGGCCACCGCCGGGGTGTCCGGCTTCGGGTTCGGCGGCACCAACGCCCACGCGGTACTGGAGGAATGGCGGCCGGGAGACCTCGTTGCCGACGCGGGCGGGGAGCCCGCCGCCCATCTGTTCCCGCTGTCCGACGTCGACGCCGAACGCGTCCGCGACACCGCGGCCCGGCTCGCCGGCTGGCTGCGCACGGGCAGGGGCCGCACCGCTCGACTCACGGACGTGGCACGCACCCTCGCCGGACGCACCGGCCGCGGACGGGTACGGGCCGCCGTCACGGCCCGCGACCGCGGCGAACTCGCGGACGCGCTGGACGCGCTGGCCGGGCAGCGGGTCCACCCGCGGGTCGTCGAGGGCGAGGGCGACCGGGTCGGACGCGGCCCGGTGTGGGTGTTCTCCGGGTACGGCAGCCAGTGGGCCGGCATGGGAAGACGGCTGCTGGCCGAGGAGCCCGCGTTCGCCACCGCCGTGGAGAAGCTCGATCCGCAACTGGCCGCCGAATGCGGGCTGTCGCTGTACGACCACCTGGCGGCCGGCGGCGCTCTGGACCGTCTGGAGGTCGCCCAGCCCGTCCTGTTCGGCGTCCAGGTGGCGCTCGCCGAGCTGTGGCGCTCCCGCGGGGCCGAACCGGCGGCGGTGATCGGGCACTCCATGGGCGAGGTGGCCGCCGCCGTGTGCGCGGGCGCCCTGGACGTGCCGGACGCTGCCCGGGTGGTCGCCGTACGGGCCCGGCTGCTCAGCGGGCTGAGCGGCGGCGCGATGGCCGTGGTCGACCTGGAGGACGCCGAACTGGACGACCTGGAACGGGACTTCCCCGGTGTGCACGTCGCCGTGCACTCCTCGCCCCGGCACAAGGTCGTCACCGGTGAGGAGCCGGAGGTGACCCGGCTCGTACGGCGGCTGGAGGAGCGGGGGCGGGCCGCCCGCGCCATGCGGGTGGCCGGCGCCGGGCACTCGCCGCAGGTCGACCCGCTGCTGCCGGAGCTGACCGGGGCGCTGGCCGGGCTGCGGGGCCGCCGGCCACGCGTTCCCGTCTACTCGACCGTCCTGGACGACCCGCGCGGGGAGTGCCGCTTCGACGCCGCCCACTGGGCCGCCAACCTGCGGCGGCCGGTGCGCCTGGACCGGGCGGTCGCGGCCGCCGCGGCGGACGGGCACACCGCCTTCGTCGAGATCTCGCCCCACCCGGTCCTCACGCGGGCCGTCACCGACACCGTCCCGGACGCGCTCGTCGTCCACACCCTGCGCCGGGACGCGGACGACTCCGCCGCGTTCGCGGCACAGCTCGCCACCCTGTACACGGCGGGCCTCCACCTGCCCCTCCCCGCCGGCCGGGTGGTCGACGTGCCCGCGCCGCGCTGGCGGCACACGCGGCACTGGTGGACGGACGGCGGCCGGGACCGCCCCGCCGGGCCGACGGCCGCGCAGGCCCCCACGCCCCGCCCGGAGCCGGCCGCGGCGCCACCCGGCTCCGTCCTGGCCCGGCTGACGCACCACATCGCCGCCGTCACCGGACACACCCCGGCCCGCGTCACGCCCGCCACGGCGTGGGCGGACCTCGGCCTGGACTCGCTCATGGCCGTCCGGATCCGCACGGCCGTGGAGCGCGAGTTCGGCATCGAACTGCCCCTGCGCGACCTGCTGGCCACCGCGACCGTCGACGAGGCGGCCGACCGGATCGGGCAGGCCCTGCCGTCCCGGGCGACGGACGAGGACTTTCCGGTGCGGGTGCTGCGCGCCACCGGCTCGCAGCCCCCGCTGTTCCTCTTCCACGCCGCCGGCGGCTCCACCGACGTCTACCGGCGACTCGCCGAACGGCTCGGGGACGACCGCCCGGTGTACGGGCTGGAGCGGATGGAGCAGGCGCGCACGGTGTCGGAGAAGGCGCGCCGTTGTGCCGAGGCCATCACCGCGACGCACTCCGACGGGCCCTGCCTGCTGGGCGGCTGGTCCTTCGGCGGCTTCGTCGCCCAGGAGACCGCACGCCTGCTCACGGCCGCCGGGCGGTCCGTCGGCCTGGTGGCCCTCATCGACTCCGTACGCCCCCTCCCCCAGCCCGGCCGCACACCGGCCGACCGGATCCGCGCCCACCTCACGGGCTTCGCCCGGCACGTCGCCGACACCTACGGTGCCCGCCTGGACCTGCCGTACGACGAGCTCGTGGCCCTGGACGACGACGGTGAGCGCATCGACGCCGTGCTGCGGGCCGTGCGCGAGGCCGTCGACGTGCCGTCCGCCGCGCTGGAGCACCAGCGGGCCTCCTACCTCGACCTGCGGACCGGCGAGGCCCACCGGCCGGGCCGCTACGACGGCCGCGTGGTCCTGTACCGGGCCGGCGAGCCCGCGCCGCACACCGTGCGCGACCCGGCGTACGAGCGGGACGACGAGGCGCTGGGCTGGGACGAGGTGTGCCCGCGTCTGGAGGTCGTCCCGACGAGCGGACACCATCTGTCGCTGCTCGATCCGCCGCACGTCGACGAGATCGCCGCACATCTGCGCCGGGCGCTCGCCGAGCCGGCCCGCTGAGGCGGGCCCGCGAGCAGCCCGGCCGCAACGGGAAGCCCGAGCAGGAACCCCCTAGGAGCCGCCATGTACCACCGCCCCACCCCCGTGTCCCGGCGCGCCGTCACCAAGGCGGCGGCCGCCGCCGGTCTGGCCGTCCTGTTCGGAGCCGGGGCCGCCACCGGCAGCGCCCGGGCCGCGACCCGGCTCGGGCCGCGCACGCTGGACGTGTCCGTGCCCTCCGCCGCGCTGGGCCGCAGCGCTCCCGTGCGGCTCATCCTGCCGTCGGGTTTCGGCACCCGGCCGGGCCGGACGTATCCCGTGTTGTATCTGCTGCACGGCGCCCACGACGACTACACGTCCTGGACGCGCGAGACCGGCATCGAGGCGTTCACCGAGGGCCGCGACCTGATCGTGGCGATGCCGGACGGCGGGCCCACCGGGATCCCGACCGCCTGGCGCGACGGGCCCGACTACGAGACGTTCCAGCTGACGGAGGTGCCCGCGCTGCTGCGCCGCGACTACCGGGCCTCCGGCGTGCGGGCGATCGCCGGGGTCTCGACCGGCGGCTACGGGGCGATGGCGCACGCGGCCCGGCACCCCGGCGTGTTCAGCGCCGCGGCCTCCTACAGCGGCATCCTCGACACCACCGCGCCCGGTGTCCCCCCGATCGTGGACGCCATCGTGGCCCGCGAGAGCCTGTCGCCCTCCACTCTGTGGGGCAACCCGGTGTTCCACCTCCTCACCTGGCGCGACTTCAACCCGCGGGCCCGGGCCGAGGGACTGCGGGGCACCGCCCTGTACGTCTCCAACGGCAGCGGCCTCGCGGGCGGCAGCGGTGACCTGCTGCCCGAGGCGCTGGAGAGCGCGCTGTGGCCCTCCGCGCACCTGTTCACCGCCGCGCTGGCCCGCCTGCGCATTCCGGTGACCACGAACTTCTACTCGGGCGGAGGCCACGACTGGCCTTACTGGAAGCGGGAGTTCACGGCATCGTGGCCGATGCTCGCCGGTGCGCTGGGGCTGCCGGAGTGATGTCGGAGCCACGGGGGCACGGAACGGAGCGCAGGGAACGTCCGTCCAAGACGGGACGTCCCACTCGCCCCACGGGAATCAACCCGCGGGTGAGTCGCTTCCGGGTGAAAGGAGTGTCCGCGATGGCTGTTCCCGCCCCGCACGGCGGCCTGGCCGGCCCAGAAGCCGCACCGGTACCGCCCGAACTGGCCAAACTGCTGCGCGAGCAACTGGCGACGGTCGCCGACGCGGTGGAGGAGGAGGTCCGCCGGCAGGTACCCGAGTACGCGCGTCCCGCCGACGGGGCCTACCGGGAGAACATCAGAGCCGGCGTGGTGCAGGCGCTGACCCTGTTCGTCGACCACATCGCCGATCCGCGCGGCCGGGACGACGCGATCGCCGCGACGTACTACGAACTCGGGCGCGGCGAGGCACTGGAGGGCCGCAGCCTGGACGCGTTGCAGTCCGCGCTGCGGGTCGGCGGGCTGCACGCCTGGCGGCTGATGGGCCGTACGGCCGAGACGCTCGGGCTGGACTCGGCGGCCGTGACCGCGCTCGGCGAGCTGGCCTTCCGCACCGTGCACGAGGTCGCGGAGGCGGCGGCAGCCGGATACGCGGAGGCCCGGCTGCGCAGCACGGACGAGCTGGAACGGCGTCGCCGGCGTCTGCTCGACCTGCTGCTGGGCGAGGGTCCGGTGTCCCCGGAGGCGGTGCACGACCTGGCGCACGGCGCCCGCTGGTCGGTGCCGCGGCAGGTCGCCGTCGTCGCGCTCGCGGCCGGCCAGGAACAGCGCGAGGAGGACCGGCCGCTGGCCGCGGCGGGCGCGCTGGTGGACATGACGTCCCGGCCGCCGCGCATGCTGGTCCCCGATCCGGACGGCTCCGGCCGGTTCGGCCGGGCGTTCGCCCTCGCGCTGCGCGGCCGGCCGGCCGCGATCGGTCCGACGGTCCCGCTCACCGAGGCGGCCCGGTCGCTGCACTGGGCCACCCGGGCGCTCGGGCTCATGGGCCGCGGGATCCTGCCCCGGCAGGGAGTGGTGCACTGCGCCGACCACCTGTCGACGCTGGTGCTGCACAGTGACGAACCGTTGCTGGCGCAGTTGCAGGCGCGGGTCCTGGCCCCCCTCGACGCCGTGTCGGCGGGACAGCGTCCCCGGCTCGCGGAGACCCTGCTGGCCTGGCTGCTCAGCGGCAGCAACGTCCCCGACGTCGCCGCGCGACTGCACGTCCACCCGCAGACGGTCCGCTACCGCCTGCGGCAGCTGGAGAAGCTGTTCGGTGACGCCCTGCACGAGCCGGACACCCGCCTGGACCTGGTGCTGGTATTGCGCGCCGAGGCATTACGGGAGCAGGTGCCGGACAGCTGATGGAATTCCTTTCGAGGGCGATGCTCATGCGGGCACAAAAAGCCGCGGTAATTCGGTAATCCACTGCATAACATTTCGCCAGTGAAGCGAATACGGTCGGGACCGTTCCACTGAGCAGGCGCAATCACGCGCCCCGCACGCGGAGGATTCCCCATGCGTATCCGCTTGTGCCTCGCCGCGCTCTCACTGGCCGGCGGGGCCGGACTGGTGACTGTCTCGGCCCCCACCGCAACAGCCGCTCCCTGCACCGATGTCGAGGTCGTCTCGGCCCGCGGCACCTTCGAGCCGGGCACCCTCGGCTTCATCGTCGGCGATCCGGTGTATTCCGAACTCCGGAAGAAAATCCCCGGCAAAACCCTGTCCAGCTACGGCGTGGACTATCCCGCGAACCTTTCCCTGACGTCGGCCGCACAGGGAAACCTGGATCTCGTCAACCACGTCACGAGCCAGGCGGCCTCGTGCCCGAACCAGCGGTTCGTTCTGGTGGGATATTCGCAGGGCGCGAACGTCGTCGACAACTCGATCGGCATCAGCAGCGCGGGCGCGGTGGTCGGCAGTCCCATCGTCGCGACCCTCCCCGCCGCCGTCGAACCGAAGGTCGCTGCCGTACTGCTGTTCGGCAACCCGATCCGCGCCCTCGGCAAGAGCGTCACCGGCGTCTACCAGAGCCGCACCCTCGACATCTGCGCGCAGGGCGACCCCATCTGCGAGAACGGCGGGGGTGACACGGGGGCCCACCTCGGCTACCGCGACAACGCCGTGGAGGCGGCCGCGTTCGCCGCCGGCAGGGTCTGAACCGCCACGGTCCGGGCCGCCGGAGTCCGAGCCGTACACGCCGGTGGGCCCGGGAGGTGATCACCTCCCGGGCCCACCTTTGTGGTGCGGGGCTCCTACTCGGGCGAGCGCGCGAAACGCGCGAGGTTGACGGAGACGGGCTCGGGCAGCCCGTTGTTCTGGACGGGCGCGGCGGTCAGGACGTCGAGGTGCTGGTAGCCCTCGGCGACGACCGGGTCCAGGTCAGCCGGGACGCGGCCCGCCAGCAGTCCGTCGCCCGCGAGCACGGTGAGCGTCGGATGCGCGGTGAGCCCCTCGGGGTGCACCACCAGCCGCTTCACCTGCGGTGAGGTCGACAGCTGGATGTCGGTGACCAGCTTGGTCGGGAAGTACTGCTCGGTGAAGTCCAGCGGCTGCTCGGCCATGCTGCGGGCCAGCTCCTGGATGTCGGTGACCTCCTTGGCGGCCGAGGTGAACGGCGTGCCGTCGGCGGAGCGGTGTCCGGGGTCGTCCGGGTCGCCGACACGGTCGTAATTGCGCCAGGTGTACAGCGGACCGTCCGGCTGGGCGGGGATGGCCTTGTACTCGGTGCCGAACAGGCCCGGCCGGTCGTCGGCGCCGTTGGCGGCGGGGAAGTTCTTGTCGGTGACCGGGCCGCCGTCGAAGAAGCCCACGCTGCTCTGCAGGAAGGCCAGGGGGACGGAGTGGTCGTCCATGAAGGTGCCCAGGAGCGCCTCGTTGGTGAGCCGGAAGTCCTCCAGTGCGGGTGTGCCGCTGAGGAAGGCCGCGGCGTCCTTGGAGAACAGGAAACGGTTGGTGGTCTCGATGTTGGCGCCGGCGGGCAGGTAGCGGGGCAGGTCGGCCTCGGCGCCGGGGGCCTGGACCGCGCCCAGGCCCGCGATGGCGAGGACGGTCATGGTCTCCGGGTTGAGCAGCACCGGCGCCGACAGGGAGCGGGACAGCAGACCGCTGTCGAGGCCCGCCTGCACCGCACCGTGACCGAGGCCGATGTCGGGCAGGTTGGTGTCGTCCGGGATGCTGCCGCTGAGGTCACCCAGTGAGGTCGACACGGTGGTGTCGAGGGCGAAGTAGCCGGCGCACTGGTTGTACCCGGCGTCCGCGGTGGTGGCGGGGTCCGCGTCGAAGTCGGCGGCCGCGAAGTAGCCGGTGATCACTCCGCCCAGCGAGTGGCCGCCGCACAGCACCTTGTCCCCCCGCACGGACGGGTCGGGGAGTTCGGCGGCGAGCAGGTCGTACTCGTCGCGGACGGTCTGTTCGATGCCGAGCCTCGCCATCCAGCCCAGCCGGTCGTTGCCGACGTATCCGGCGAACGTGCGGCCGGCCACCTGCTTGCCGCGGTAGTAGTAGTCGACGGCGGTGTGCTGGTCGCCGGAGGCGATGCCGGTGCGGTCCTCCAGACAGTTGGACCGCCGGTCCAGGGCCCAGAACTCGATGTGGCTGCCCTGCTCGGCCGCCCGGGCCACGGTGGAGCGGGCGACGCTGTCGAAGGCACCGGCGCCCTCCAGGATGCCCGGCTGGGCGACGAGGACCCGGTCGGCGTCGGCCGAGGCGGCCGGGCCGTCGGCGGAGCGGTAGCGCAGGTACGACAGCCAGTCGCACGCCGCCGGACGCGCCCCGAAGGACGCCGGCAGCGGCACCTTCACCCGCACCATCGACTCGACCACGCCATCGGCCGGCGCTGTCGTGCGCACCGGCGTCTCGGTCCGCGCGTCCTGTGCCTGAGCCCCCGGGGTGACGGCTGTCAGCGCCCCCGCGGTCAGCAGCACCGCCAGCGCGGCACTTCGCCACGTTCTTTTCCTGCTGCGACTCGTTCTCATAGCGGGACGGTAGGGCGGCGGGCGGCGTCCGTTCAGGCGGTGCTCACAGGAATTCAGCTCTCCGGATCGCCCTTTGTCACCGGACGACACAGAACAGCGGGACCCCGTCCGATGGACGGGGTCCCGCCGAGGATCTGCCGCATGCCCAGGGAACGCTCAGTGCCCGAGGGCGTCAGTGCTCGAAGGCGTCCCTCAGTGCTTGAAGGTGTCCTTCGCCTTCTCCTTGGTCTGACGTGCGTCGCCCTTCGACTGCTCGGCACGGCCCTCGGCTTCCATCCGCTCGTTGCCCACCGTGCGGCCGATCGCCTCCTTGGCCTTGCCCTTGGCCTGTTCCTTCTTCGCCTTGGCCTTCTGGTCTCCGGCCACGTTGAATCACTCCAAGTCGTAGTCGACCTCGGTGTCACCACAGCGGGTAACCGTGTCCGCGAGGTCCAAACCGGGGCGAGGAATCCCGCTCGTCTTTCCGGGAAGCCGGAAGCCGTACCTTTCGGCCCACGGGGCCCACGCGGCCCACGAGCGAGCAGGAGGCGACCGGATGATGTTCGACGGCTTCCGTGCCACGACCATCGACGTCGGCGAGGCCGAGATCTTCGTCCGGCACGGCGGACAGGGCCCGCCGCTCCTGTTGCTCCACGGTCATCCGCGCACGTCGGCGACCTGGCATCGCGTCGCGCCGCGGCTGGTCGCGCGCGGCTTCACGGTCGTCTGCCCCGACCTGCGGGGGTACGGCCGCTCGCGCGGGCCCGCGCCCACCCCGGACCACTCCGCCCACTCCAAGCGCGCCGTCGCCGGGGACATGGTGCGGGTGATGCGGGCGCTCGGGCACGACCGGTTCGGGGTGGCCGGACACGACCGGGGCGCCCCGGTCGCCCTGCGCCTGGTCCTGGACCACTCCGAGGCCGTGTCACGGGTGGCCTTCCTGGACGGGCTGCCGCTGACGGAGCACCTGGCGCGCGTCGACGCGCGGTTCGCCACGCGGTGGTGGCACTGGTTCTTCTTCGCCCAGCCGGAGATCCCGGAACGGGTCATCACCGCCGACCCCGACAGCTGGTACCGGGGTGACCCGCAGGAGATGGGCCAGGAGAACCATGACGAATGGCGCGCCGCCACCCGCGATCCCGACGTGGTGCGGGCCATGCTGGAGGACTATCGCGCCGGTCTCACCGTCGACGCGCGGGACGAGGAGGCCGACTGGGTCGCGGGCCTCAGGATCCGGTGCCCGGCACTGGTGCTGTGGTCGCTGCGGGACGACCTGGAGGAGCTCTACGGCGATCCGGTGGCCATCTGGCGCAACTGGGCCGACGACGTACGCGGTCACGGGATCGACTCCGGGCACCACGTGGCGGAGCAGGCTCCGGGGCCGCTGGCCGACGCCCTGGCGGAGTTCTTCACCGGCTGAGTCGCCGGCCGCCCGTCGCCGTGACGCCGGACACCGCGCCGGCTCGGGGTCCCTCACGTGGCCCGCCGCCGGTAGCGGCGAGCGGCCGCACTGGTGACGCTGGTAGGGCACTGGTGCGCAGGAGACGAGAAGGAGACCCCCATGAACGTGTCGCCCCATGTCCTGGCCGCGGCGCTGACCGTGGCGGTGCTGTCCGCCGGCTCCGCTCAGGCCGCCGGGCCGCCTGCGCACGGTCCCGCCGGCCGCGGTGCCGCGCACGGGCCGGCCGACATCTCCGCGAGCGACTGCGTCCAGGGGGGCGGCATGATCATCGTCACGGCGGACGGGGCGGGCACGAACTCGTACACGGTGCGCTGCCAGGGCGGGACCCACGACGGCGAGACGATCACTTGAACCGCCCGCCTGAACCGCCCCGCCTGAACCGCCCCGTCTGAACCGCCGTCGGTGACCGGATCACGCCGGTTCGGGCGGCCGGCGCCGGCCGCCCGGCGGCTCAGCACAGCACGCGCAGCGCCCCGGGCAGCACCTTCACGGTGACGGGCAGGACCGCGTCGACCTCGCCGTCGGCGCCGTAGGGCACCGCGCGGTCCGCCTCGACACGGATCTCCCTGCCCCGCAGGACGCGCACCTCGGGACGGCGGACGTGGGTGCCCGACCTGAGCTCGTTCATCAGGGCGAAGAACAGCCGGCGCGGTGCCTCGCGGATCAGTACGACGTCCAGCAGACCGTCGTCGAGGCGGGCGTCGGGGGCGATGACGCGGCCGGAGCCGTAGCAGCCGGAGTTGGCGGCCACCACCGTGTAGCCGGTGTGCGGGTGTTCCTCGCCGTCGACGGTGACCCGGTAGCGCACCGGCCGCCAGGTGGCGACCGCCCTGAGGCCGCCCGCGTAGTAGGAGGCGGTGCCGCGCAGGAGTCTCGCGTGGTTGGCGTGGCGGTTGGCCACCGCGTCGACGCCGGCGTACACGCTGCCGAGCACGACCGCGCGGTCGTGGAACGCCGAACGCACCTCGATGGTGTCCACCGGACGTGGCTGGTGGCGCAGCAGGATCCGGGCCAGGGCGTCCGGGTCGGCGGGCAGTCCCAGCGCCCGCGCGAAGTCGTTGCCGCGGCCGGCCGGGACGATCCCGAACAGGGCGTCGGTGCCGCTGAGGGCTCCGCCGACCCGGCCGGTGATGCCGTCGCCGCCGACGGCGAGGACCACCCGCCCCCGCTCCCCCGCCTGCCGGGCGAGGTCCTGGGCGTGGCCGAGGCTGCGGCTGTACTCGGTGTCCAGCCCGGCCCCCGCCTCCCGCAGCAGCCGCGCCACCGCGAGCAGGGCCGCGGCGCCGGCGGAGCCACCGGCGGTGGGGTTGACGACGGCGGTGAACTGTCGCATACGGATGCCTCCGGGGCTGACGGGGTCGGGGGCCGGTGGGAGCCGGGGTGCGGGGCGGAGCGTGGGCGTGCGGGCCCTGGGATCGTAGGGCGCCCCTGGGCGCGGGCCGGTCCCGCGCGATGGGCCAGGGCCGATGGCGCGGGCAGGGTGCGGGTCAGTCCGCGGGCAGCAGCACCCCGGGGCTGAGCAGTCCGGCCGGGTCCAGGCGGCGTTTGACCGCGCGCAGGGCGTCGACACCGAGAGCGCCCGCTTCCCGGACGTACCAGTCGCGGTGGTCGGTGCCCACGCCGTGATGGTGGCTGATGGTGCCGCCCGCGGCGAGGATCGCGTCGTTCGCGGCGTGCTTGGCCCGGGCCCAGTGCGCCAGGGGATCGTCGCCCTGGGCCGAGACCACGGTGAAGTAGAGCGAGGCGCCGTTCTCGTAGACGTGGGAGATGTGGCACATGACCAGGGGCGGGGTGCCCGCGTCGGTGAGCGTTCCGGTGAGGGCTTCCCGGACCGAGGCGTACAGCGCGGGGACACCGGACCAGAAGGCCGCCGTCTCCAGGGTCTCCACGAAGGCCCCCGCGTCGAGGAGGGAGTCGCGCAGGTAGGGCGCCGCGTAGCGGCCGTCGGCCCAGCGCCGTCCCGGTTCCTCACCGAGGGGCGTTCCGCCGCAGTCGCGCAGGACCTCGGCGGCCCGTTCCCGGCGGTACGCGGTGTCCTGCGTCGTGCCCTCGAAGCCGACGACGGCCGTACAGCCGTCGGACCGCGGTGCGGGTGAGGAGCCGTCCGGCTGCGGCGTCGGGGAGGAGCCGAGGGTCTCGGGCCGGGCGAGGCCGATCAGGGTCTCGGTCTCGTCGGACAGCCGCAGGACCGTGGGGCGCGGCCCGTCCTGGGCGAGCCGGCGCAGGGCGGCGGTGCCGTCCGCGAAGGAGGCGAAGCGCCAGCCTTCGTAGCGGCGGACCTCGGGGACCGGGCGGACCCGGACCGTCACGGACGTGATGACACCGAACGCTCCCTCGGAGCCGAGGATCAGCTGGCGCAGGTCGGGTCCGGCGGCCGAACGCGGGGCGCGGCCGGTGTCCAGGGAGCCCTCGGGGGTGGCGAGGGTGAGGCCGAGGACCGTCTCGTCGAAGCGGCCGTAGCCCGCGGACGCCTGTCCGCTGGAGCGGGTGGCGGCGAAACCGCCGATGGTGGCCCACTCGTAGGACTGGGGGAAGTGGCCGAGCGTGAAGCCCTGTTCGGCCAGGAGCGCCTCGGCCCGCGGGGCGCGCAGGCCGGGTTGCAGGGTGGCGGTGCGGGAGACCGGGTCGAGGGCGAGCAGGCGGTCCATGCGCCGCAGGTCCAGGGCGACGAAGGGGCGCCGCCGGCCGGGGGCGAGACCGCCGACCACGGAGGTGCCGCCGCCGAACGGGACGAGCGCCAGGCCGTGTCCGGCACAGGCCCGCAGCACGGCGAGCACCTCGTCGTGGCCCGCCGGGAGGACGACGGCCGCCGGAACGTCGTCGACGTCACCGTCCCGCATCCGCAGCAGGTCGGGGGTGGACTTGCCGCGGGTGTGCCGGATCCGGGTCTCCGCGCCGGTGTGCACGTGTTCCTCGCCGCCGACCGCGGCCGACAGGGACCGGCGTGCGGCCGGGGACAGGGGCGAGGGCGGGACGGTGATCTCCCCGAGGGCGACCGGCTGCGTGCCGCGCGCCTCGACGCCGAGCAGGTCGCGCAAGAGCCCGGCCACCGTGTCCGGCAACGGCCGGGCCCTGGCCGGGTCACCCCAGCCACTCCACAGCATGTCCATGACTGTCGTCCTCACGGTCGGTCCGGCACGGGAACACCCCGCCCTCGTCCTGCGCTCGCGTCCCTGGTGGAGCCGATCGGTCTGCTCAAGGCCGCGAGGCGTTACACTGTGACACATGACGCCTATTCGTCACAACAGCTCGGACGACGCGGTCCTCGACGCGGTGCGCGACTGCGTCCTGGCCGTCGGGGTCCGCCGCACCACCCTGACCGACGTGGCCCGCCGCGCCGGGGTCTCCCGGATGACCCTCTACCGGCGCTGGCCCGACGTCCGGACCCTGGTCGGCGACCTGATGACCCGGGAATGGGTCGGCGTGGCCACCCGGGCCATGCCCGGGCGGCGCCCCGGAGCGGACGCGCGGACGCTGATCGTCGACGGGCTGGTCGCCGGGGTGGACGCCTTCCGCGCCCATCCTCTGTTCCGCAAGATCGTCGACGTCGATCCCGAACTGCTCCTGCCCTACGTGCTGGACCGGCGCGGCGCCAGTCAGATCGCCCTGCTGGGACTGCTCGCCGAGGCGCTGCGGGAAGGCCACGCCGACGGGTCGGTACGCCCGGGCCACGTGGAGCGCCAGGCACGTTCCGTACTGCTGATCGTGCAGTCCTTCACCCTGTCGCTGCGGACCATGACCGACGAGGACGACACCGAGCTGACCGGCGCGGCCTTCCTCGGGGAGCTGCGGACCGTCCTGGAGAGGACCCTCACCCCATGAGCCCGACCAGCAGCCTGCCGTACGGCCCGCCGTCCCGGTCCTCGAAGCGGTCGCCGGACCGGTCGTCGTCCCTGTCCGCCGCGCGGCGCTCGCGCGAACTGGCCGCCACCGTCGAGGGGCCCGTCGTGGACGTCCTGGTCGTCGGCCTCGGCGCGACCGGTGCCGGAGCCGCCCTGGACGCCGCCGCCCGCGGCCTGGACGTCGTCGCCGTCGACGCCCACGACCTGGCGTTCGGCACCTCCCGCTGGAGCTCCAAACTGATCCACGGCGGGCTGCGTTATCTCGCCTCCGCGCAGCTCGGTGTGGCGCACGAGAGCGCGGTCGAGCGCGGGGTGCTGATGGAGCGCACCGCGCCGCACCTGGTCCGCGCCCAGCCGTTCGTACTGCCGCTGACCGGGCTGGTGCCGCGCGGTCAGGCCGCCCTGGCGTGGGCCGGTTTCCGGGCCGGTGACGCCCTGCGCCTGGCGGCCCGCACGGCCCGGGCCACCCTGCCCGCGCCGCGCCGGCTGTCCGCGGTGGAGACCCGCCACCTGGCTCCGGCGCTGCGCACCGGCGGCCTGCGCGGCGGCCTGCTGTCCTGGGACGGCCGGCTCACCGACGACGCCCGTCTGGTGACCGCGCTCGCCCGCACCGCCGCCGCACACGGCGCCCGCGTCCTGACCCGCGTCCGGGCCCTGGAACTCACCGGTTCCGGCGCCCGGACACGCGACGAGCTCACCGGCCAGGAGGGCCACATCCGCGCCCGCGCGGTCATCAACGCCGCCGGCGTGTGGGCGGGCGGCCTGGTCGACGGCATCCGGATACGGCCCTCGCGCGGCACCCACCTCGTCCTGCGCGCGGAGCGCCTCGGCCCGCTCCCCGCGGGCCTGCACATCCCGGTGCCCGGGGAGACCAGCCGTTTCGTCCTCGTCCTGCCCCAGGACGACGGCCGGGTCTACGTCGGGCTCACCGACGAACCCGTCGAGGGCGACGTCCCGGACGTGCCCGAGGCCCCCGAGACGGACATCGGCTTCCTGCTGGACGTCCTCGGCTCCGTCCTGGACGTCCCCGTCCGACGCGCCGACGTCGTGGGGGCGTTCGCCGGACTGCGCCCGCTGCTGGACACCTCGGCGCACTCCGGTACGGCGGCCCGGACCGCCGACATCTCCCGCCGGCACGCGGTGCTGACCTCACCGGACGGTGTGGTCACCGTGGTCGGCGGCAAGCTCACCACCTACCGGCGGATGGCCGAGGACGCCGTCGACACCGCCGTCGCCGTCCGCCGCCTCCCCGCCGGTCCCTCCCCCACCGCCTCGCTCCCGCTCGTCGGCGCCGCGGCACCGCACGTCCTCGGCGGCGTGCCGGCACCCCGGCACCTGGTCATGCGCTACGGCACCGAGGCCGCGGCCGTCCACGCGCTCGGCGCGAGCGACCTCCGGCTGCGCGAACCCGCGGTGCCGGGCCATCCCGTCACCCGGGCCGAACTGCTGTGGGCGGTACGCCACGAGGGAGCACTCGACGAGGCCGACCTCCTCGACCGCCGCACCCGGATCGGGCTGGTACCCGCCGACCGCACGGCGGCACTGGAGGCGGCCCGCGACATCCTGGGCGAGGCGATGACGGAGCGGGGCTGAGGCACCGGGCCGCTGGGGAGGCCGGGGCTCCCGGGGGCCGCGCCACCGGGAAGTCCGGCTCCCGGGAGCCGCACCGCCGGGACGCCGAGGCGTCGGCGCGTCAGCTGCCGGTGCGTCGGATCCGCCACACGTTGTCGTCGCGGTGGCCCTCGATCCCCTCGGGGGAGACGCTCGGCTTGCGTACCGCTTCCAGGGTTTCCACGGTCCAGCCCGCCTCCGGCAGCGCGAGGGCCGTCAGCACACCATCGAGCGTGGGGAAGTCCACGTCGAAGGGCGCCTCCCGCTGCCAGGACGGCCATCCGGCGTGCATGACGACCAGGAGCGTGCCGCCCGGCGCCACCGCGCCGGCCGCCCGCGCCAGGACCGCGTCCTGGTCCAGCGGCACCGGGGACTGCAGGAACTGGGCACTCACCAGGTCGAAGGACCCCTCGGGGAACGTCACGCCCAGCTCGTGCCGCTCCCACCTGATGCGGTCGCCGACGCCGGCGTCGGCGGCGTGTCCGGCCGCGCGGTCCAGGGCCGTACGCGAGACGTCGACGCCCGTGACCCGCCAGCCGCGCGAGGCCAGCCACACCGCGTCCGCCCCCTCACCGCATCCCAGATCGAGCGCGCTGCCCGGCGCGAGATCGCTCACCTCGCGCACGAGCAGCAGATTGGGGCGGCCGCTCCAGATACGGTCGCCGCCCTGGTAACGGGCCTCCCAGAACTCGGCGGCCTGGGTCGGACGGACGGGGTTCATGGCGCCTCCTGCACGGATCACGACGGTTCGTCACAGGAAGCGTCCGCCGGGACAGACCGCAGGAGCAATCAAAGTTGCCGATACCGCAACAGGGGCGCCCCGCTCCGGGCTACTCCGGTGCCAGACGCCGCACGGCCGCCTCCACGTCCGCCTGGACCTCCTGCCGCGGCCGGCCCCGCTCCTTCGCGTACTCCGCGAGCGTGGAGCGGGCGTCACGGTCCAGGTCGCGCCAGGCGCGCCACGCGGTCTCGTACGTGGCGGTCTGCTGCTGGGTCCACTTGTGCTCCGTGGGCGGGCCGAACGAGTGCCGCAGTTCCTCGACCCGGTTGTGTGCCTGGTCCGCCGCACGCTGTTTCGCCACCAGTTCCTCGAACACGTGCGTCAGGTGCTCAGCCATGGGCGAGCGCCCACAGCTTCTCCACGGACCCGTTGAACTTGTCGTGGTCGCCGACGGTCGGTCCGGTGGAGGTGTACTGCCACATCGTGTACGTGCTCCAGCCGGCCGGGAGGGTGCCCGCGGTCGAGGCGTAGCGGGCGATCCACAGGGGGTTGGCGGAGGCGAAGCCGGCGTAGTTGCCGGTGCACTGGGTCCACCAGCTGGTGGCCGTGTAGATGACGGCGTCACGGCCGGTACGCGCCTTGTACCGGTCCAGGAAGTCACGGATCCAGGCGACCATCGCGCTCTGGGTCTTGCCGTAGCAGGCGGCGCCGTACGGGTTCCACTCGATGTCGAGGGCGCCGGGCAGCGTCCGGCCGTCCTTGGACCAGCCGCCGCCCTGGTCGACGAAGTAGTCGGCCTGGGCGGCGCCGCCGGAGCTGTCCGGGGTCGCGAAGTGGTACGCCCCGCGGACCATGCCCACGGCGTACGAACCGCCGTACTGCTGCGAGAAGCGGGGGTTCTTGTAGGAGGTGCCCTCGGTCGCCTTGGCGTAGGCCCAGCGGACCCCGCTGTCCCACAGGGTGGACCAGGCGACGGCGCCCTGGTAGCTGGCGACGTCGACGCCCTCGGTCTGAGTGGCCCGGGTGTCGGCGGGGAGGCCGCCGCGGCCGTCGTGGGCCTCGACGCCCATGCCCATGAAGGCGGAGCCGCGGGCGGGGGTGGGTTCGCCCGCCGCGGAGGCGGCGGGCGGGGTGAGGTGGACGGAACAGGCGGCGAGCAGGACGCCGGCCGCCAGGAGACGGGAGCGGCTCAGGGCCGCGGTGATGGATATGTGCACGGACTCCATCTGACCCGCGACCCGCTCCCACGGCTCGGGCTACTGATCCGTGGGAGTGAACGCCGCTCCCGTACGCCGCTCCTGCCAACGGCTCACGGGTACTGCCGTCCACGGCTCACGGGTACCGCCGTCCACGGCTCACGGGTACCGCCGTCCACGGCTCACGCGGACCCGCGCCTGGTGCGCAGGAACAGAACGAAACCGCAGATCAGCAGTACTGCTCCGGCCGCGGCCGGCCACAACTGCGTACCGGTCTCGGCGAGATTGCCCCCGGCCGCCTGCGGTTCGGTCCCCGAGTCCGCGGAAGGCTGCGCCACGGCACCGACCGTCGGGGCCCGGGAGCTGACCGCCTCGCCGATGTCCTGGGCCTCCACCTGGTCCTCGGGCTCGGTCGAGGCGGCGCTCACGGTCGGGGCGGTCGAGGGCGAGGTGTCGGCCTTCGGGTTGTCGCCGATGGGGTTGCCGCCGCCGGGGTTGCCGCCGGCGGGTTCGGCGGGCGTGTCACTCTCCGACGCGGTGGCACTCGGCGTGGCGGCCGGGGGCTGCGCGGTCTGCTCGCCGCCCGCGCCGCCGGACCCGGCGTCGCCGTTCCCCGCGCCCGGGGCGTCCGAGGCGGGCGGCGTCGGCTGCTCCGTCGGCTGCTGCGTCGGCTTCTCGTCGGGGCCGGAGCCCTGGTCCCCGCTGGTGTCACCGCCGGCGCCACCGCCGGCGCCCCCGTCTCCGTCCGCGCCCGCGTCGCAGCGGCGGCCGTCGTTGATGCAGTCGACCATCTCCCCCATCAGGTCGTCGCCGAAGACGTTGATGAAGTCGCCGTGGTCGGTGACGGGCTTGTGCAGCTGCTCGGGGAAGGAGTCCACGGCGAACAGCGGGGTCGTCCGGCCACCGTCCCGCAGGCTCGGCGCGTCGACGTCGTAGACGATGCGCTGCACGAGCTGCGGGATCGCCTGGAAGCCGGCCGGGCAGGAGCCGTCCGCCTGCGCGAAGGCCACGTGGGTACGGTGGTTGGCGCTGTCGATGTTGCGTCCGTCCCAGCAGCTCTGGAACCTGAAGGTGCGCACCACGTCACTGCCCTGCGGGCACAGCGGGTACTTGTCCTTCAACTGCCGGTCCTCGAACCCGGTGCAGCTCCAGGACGCGTTGGCGTTGGCGGGTCCGTTGACGAACGCCTTGGCGTCGCCGGTGATGATGCGCAGCAGCCGCGGCATGGCCGTGACCTTGCTGCGCGGGTTGCCCACGAAGGTGAGGGTGGCCTGCTTGGGGGTGACGATCTCACCGGCGTTGCCCTCGACACCGCCGCCGGGGGCGTCGGCGTCCTGCTCCTGGGTGCCGTTCTGCAACCGCAACACGGGCCAGAAGTAGGACGACTTGTCGTCCTGGTCCACGCAACTCGTCTCGGCGTTCGCCAGGTCGTCGTCGCTCGCGAAGGCGTCGTTGGACTGGTTGCCGACGTAGTCGTGGAAGTGGTGCGCCCCGTTGGAGACGCCCGGGGCGACGATCACGTTGTCCGAGTTGAACAGGCCGTTCTCGTTCACTCCGCAGCTGGTGGCGAAGGTGCCGCGGGAGCCGCCCCCTTGGGCCTGCGGGCTCTGTGCGGCGGGCTGGACGGTGGTGATGTCGGCGTAGTCGCCGGCGACGGGGCCGTTGCCGGCCTGACCGCCGTTGCCCGGCTGCCCGCCGTCCTGGCCCTGCCCGCCCTGGGCGTCCTCGTCCTGTTCCTGACCGCCGTCCGCTCCGGCGTCCTGGTTCTCGGCCTTGCGCAGGGTGCAGGGCGCCAGGGCGTCGAGCCCCTCCGGGCGGTCCCCGACCCGGTCGATCGCGGCGGCGATCCGCTCGATCGTCGCGGCGCGCTCCTCCCCCAGCGGATCGGTGATCCCCTCGGCGACCGCGTCGTCACTGCTGAACCGCGCGGCCGTCGCCGGGTCCTGGAGCCGCTGGTAGGCCTCGGCGATCTGCTGGTCCAGGAAGGCGAGTTCCTTGTCGACGTCCACCCGCGCCTCGTCCGGCACAGTCGTCAACTCGGCGCCGACGTCCGGGCAGTCGACGGTGGCGGCTCTCGGAGCCTGCGCACTCGGCTGCCCCTCGCCATCGCCTCCCTCGGTGGCGGATGCGTACACATTGACGGCAACCAATCCACCACCACCCAGCATGAGTGCCACTGCGGCAGAGGTCGCACGTCGTGCGCCTGTCGGGCGTCTGCGCCTGTTGCGTCCCACGGAAGTAACTCCTGCGCCTGTCGACCGGTCGAACATGGACATCCCCCGCCCCATACGCACGCCGGCCCCCGGGTGTTCAACGATCCCGGGAATTCACAGAAACCTTCCACGAGATCTTGGAACCCCACTCGCCCGACCGGGCGGGGCGGACGGCCCCGTCTGGGACAACGGACGTACGCCGAGGGCCCCGTGGAACAGCCGACGGCCCGCCCTCGTCCGCATGGTGGACATCCTGTCGGGTACACGAAAGGTCCACAGACGTGCGAGGGAAGGGATGGGCTCGTGACGGTGAGGGAAGAGCCGGGAAGTACCGGCCTCGGCACACTCGAACCGGGGACCGGGCAGCGCGCGCAGCTGCGTACCCGCGTCGCAGACATCGCGTGGACCGCCCTGTGCGCGGTGCTCGCCCTGTGGGCGGTCTGGAGCTCCGTCGGCCTGGCCCGCGGCGCGACGGCGTGGGCGTACTGCACGGTGGCGTGGGTGCTACTGGCCGTGGCGCTGACCCTGCGGGTCACGGCGATCCGGCGCCGGACGCGGCTCTAGCGGGGCGAGCAGCGTGGAGAAACTCAACGTGCTGCTGGCCAGGAACCTGTGGCTCCAGGTCGTGCTGTCCGTCCTGTGCGCCGCCGCGGTCGTCCTGGTGCTCTTTCCGGGGAACTCGGCGGCGTCGGTGCTGCCGCGGGTCGCCTTCTCGTCGATCGGCGGCGTGATCGTCCTGCTGGTCGTGCGGACCCGGGAGAAGCGTGCGATCGGCGGCTCGTCCGAGGACGTCGTGTCCCTGGACGCCAAGCTGCGCAAGGGTGACGTGCCGTCGGCTCCCGAGGAGCGGCGGGCCATGCGGGAGCTGGTCGGGCAACGGCTGCACCGCACCCGTCACCGCCGGGCCGCCCTGGTGCTGCTGTGCGCGCTGTGCGCCGCCGTCGTGGTGGGCACGGCGCTGACGGCCGAGCCCCGGGCGACCGTGGCACTGGCCCTGTTCTGCGGGGGCTTCCTGGGGTGGATGGCCTGGTTCGGCGGGGTCCAGATCCGCCGGCTGCGGCACATGGACCGGGCGCTGAAGGACGAGCGGCGGCCCGCCGTCGAAGGGGCGGACGCCCCCGGCCGGTGAGCGGCACGGGCAGGGCCGGACACCCGCTGTCCGCCTCGCGAGCCTCACGGCGGGCGGTGCCGGAGGGGCCGCGGTGGGCGGGCCTCGGTCAATCCGTAGGGGCGGGCCCCGGTCAACCCGTAGTCAGCGGTCAACCCGTAGTCAGCCCGCCGCGTCGTCGACATCGTCGACGTGCAGCCGCACCTGCTCCTCCAGGCGCCGCAGACTGCTGTCGAGGGCGTCGTGCACGTCCTGTCGGCCCGGGTCGTGGCTGTCGTCGAAGAACGACAGGTGCACGGTCACCTCGCTGGCCCCGCTGTCGAGGCCCGCGACCTGGAGCCAGCCGGCGTAGCCGCCCTGGTCGCGGGTGCCCCATTCGAGACGCAACTGCTCGGGCCGGACCTGCAACAGGGCGCGGGTGTCCTCGTCGTGGCGGTCCTCGTGCACCGTGACGGCCGGCAGGTCGCCGGCGCGCACGTGCAGCGTCCCCGGCAGCCACTCGTCGAGCTGGTCCACGTGGGCCGCCTGGTCGAAGATCTGCTCGGGCCGGGCCGGCATCGTGCGGGAACGTTCGTACTCGGTCATGGGGCACACCGTCCATCCGGTCGTGGCGTTCGGCAGGACGCGTTCCCGGTCTGCCGGAACCCAACCGGAACCGAGCCGGGACCGAGCCGGAACCGAGCCCGTGGCGACCGGATCGGCCGCGTCGGCCGTCCGTGTCCGTCAGAGGCGTCGAATGAGCCGGGTCCCGGTGGGGAACCCGGCCCCCCGCACCGCTGTCCCTGTCCGACATCCGATCGCCCCAGGAGGGCCCATGAGTCTCCTACGCCTGGCCGGCCGTCCCCTGCTCGCCTCCATGTTCGTCACCGGTGGCCTGAACTCCGTACGCAACCCCAAGGAGGTGGCCCCGGCCGCCGAGCCCGTCGTACGCCCGGTCACCGAACGGGTCTCCGCCCTGCCGGACCGCACCGAGCAGGTGGTACGGCTCAACGGGGCCGTGCAGGTGGTGGCGGGTGTCCTTCTCGGGATGGGACGCGTACCCCGGCCGGCGGCCCTGGCCATCGCGGCCACGCTCGTGCCGACCACCCTGGCGGCACACCGCTTCTGGGAGGCCGAGGACCCCTCTGAGCGTGCCCAGCAGCGGATCCACTTCATGAAGAACCTCTCCATGCTCGGCGGTCTGCTCATCGCGGCCGACGACACCGGCGGCCGTCCCTCCGTGTGGTGGCGCAGCCGTCACACCGCCCGTGGCCTGCGCCGCGACGCCCACCTGGTGCGCCGCTCGGTCCGCGCCACGGCGCGGCCCGCCACCGCGGCCGGCCGGGTCCGCGCCAAGCTGCCTGTCTGATGCTGCCTGTCTGATCCACCGCACCGCGACCCGGCCACAGGTGCGGGGCGCGGCCCTCGTGGCCCGCGCCCCGCATCTGCGTGTCAGCGGCTCAGATCACCGCGTCACCACGTGCCGCTCGTCCGGGACGCAGTGGGTCATGGTGAGCCCCTCGACGTCACGCGGCGGGTTCTTGCCCAGGTTGGCCAGGCGTTCGCGGTCCTCGTCGGTCAGGTCCTGGGACGCGAGCGGTTCGAGCCCGGCGACGTCCTCCGGGCTGATGCCGAGCCCTTCACCGACGCGCAGTCCCAGGTCGTTCTCGACCAGCAGGAAGTGCCAGACCATACGTTCCTGCACCGGCCGGTCGCACTGCGAGAGCAGGTTGACGAAGTTGCCGACCAGGTCGTCGCGCTCCCAGTCCTCCAGCAGCAGGTAGCGCTGACCTGCCTGCATGTAGTCGTTGGTGCGGGGGATGCGCTTGCGGGTGAGCCGCCCGACGATCTCCGGCCCCTGCTCGTCGTGCGTGGGGTACTCGGCCTCCCGCAGGCCGCCCCTGATCGAGGGCTCGTAGTTGACGTCGGGGTTCTCGCCCGCGCCGTCCTGGTGGTAGGCCATCATGCCGTCGCGCTGGTTGGTGCGGACGTTGGCGTTCTTGGCCTGGTTCACCGGGAGCTGGAGGTAGTTGGGGCCGACCCGGTAGCGCTGGGTGTCGCTGTAGGAGAAGGTGCGGCCGACGAGCATCTTGTCGTCGGAGAAGTCCAGGCCGTCGACGAGGACGCCGGTGCCGAAGGAGATCTGCTCGTTCTCCGCGAAGTAGTTCTCCGGCATCCGGTTCAGCACCATCTTGCCGACCGGCTTGGGCGGGAACTCCTGCTCGGGCCAGGTCTTGGTGTCGTCCAGCGGGTCGAAGTCGAGTTCCGGATGGTCGTGGTCGTCCATCATCTGGACGAGCAGTTCCCACTCCGGGTACTCGCCGCGCCCCACCGCCTCGTACAGGTCCTTGGTCGCGTGGCCGAGACCCTCCGCCTGGACGTTCGCGGCGTCCTCCTCGGTCATGCTGCGCACGCCCTGCTTCGGCATCCAGTGGTATTTGACGAGCTTGGTCTCGCCGGCCTCGTTGACCCACTTGTAGGTGTTGACGCCGAATCCCTGCATGTGCCGGTAGTCCGCCGGTATGCCACGCGGGCTGAACAGGTTGACCAGCATGTGCATCGCCTCGGGCGTCTGCGACATGAAGTCGAAGATGCGCCGGGGCTGCTGCTCGAAGGTCACCGGGTCCGGCTTCAGGGCGTGGATGACGTCCGGGAACTTGATCGCGTCCCGGATGAAGAACACACCCAGGTTGTTGCCGACCAGGTCCCAGTTGCCGTCCTCCGTGTAGAACTTCACGGCGAAACCGCGCGGGTCACGGGCGGCCTCGGAGGAGTCCCGGCCGCCGATGACGGTGGAGAAGCGGACGGCCAGGTCGGTGCGCTTGCCGCGTTCCTGGAACAGCTTGGCCCTGGTGTAGCGGCTGATGGGCTCGTCGCCCCAGGCGCCGTACGCCTCGAAGTAGCCGTACGCCGTCACCCCGCGGGCGTGGACGACCCGCTCCGGAATGCGTTCCCGGTCGAAGTGGCTGATCTTCTCCAGGAACTGGTAGTTCTCCAGGGTGGCCGGGCCGCGGGCGCCGACCGTGCGCTGGTTCTGGTTGTCGTAGACCGGGTGCCCCTGCCGGTTGGTGAGCACCTCGCGGTCGTCGTCGGGGGCGGGTCCCTTGCTCGAGACGTCCGTCATGTTCGTGGGCTCCTTCGACTCGTGGCTGCGGTGACAGGAGACCGGACGGTGCGGCAGTCGCCGGCCGGCCGGTCGCAGCCGGACACTCCGAGTACCCGGCCATCGGGGTCCGTCACACCCGCGCGGGATCTCTGAGCCGTCCGGTCGCCGCAGGGCGCGAAACCGTCCGGTGTGCCGCGTGTGCGTGCCGCGTCGGCGCGGTGTGCCGCGTGCGCGTGCTCCGTCGGCGCGGTGTGCCGTGTCTGCCGGCCGGCTGGTGTCAGAGCGGGTGCCCCTGCGCCGTCAGCCAGCGGTGGACCGCTTCCTTGTCCGCCGGGGTGATCCGGACGGCACCCTCGACGGAGGGACCCTCGTCCTCGTTGAAGCCCGTGTCGGTGACCCGGGCGGTGACCCAGTGGGCCAGGTCCTCGGCGGCCCCGGCCGGCAGTGACCCCCGCTCCCACCCGGCGCGGGCCTCGCGGGCCGCCGCGGCGTCGTGCCGCTCCGTCTCCCGCAGCCAGGCCGGTACGAGCCGCTCGACGACCGCGTACTCCTCCGGCGGCGAAGCCGGCTGCCGCCTGCTTCTGCTCCTGCTCCTGTCCGTGCTGTCCATACGGTCCGGGTGCCCGGATCCTCCGTCCCGAAAGGCCGGTCCCGGCACCTCGCGCGGTGTTCCGGACGTCCGCGCCGCCGTGGCCGCGGGGTGTACGGGACGTTCCGCGCCACCGTGCTCGTGTCGAAGGCGGCACGCCGGGTACCCGGGGCCCGCCGTCATGGTCCCGCGCCCGCGGCCCCGGACGCGGGCCGGGCGACGGGACGACCAGAAAGGGGACAGCGATGGCGCCGCACGCCGACGACAACGCTTTCGACCAGCGCGCCGGCGTCGCCGAGCTGCGGCTGGCGACAGGAGATCTTGAACTCGTGCCTCAGAACCAGGTACTCACGGGCGATCTGCCCCTCGACCGCAACCAGGCGATCCTGCAGGCCGCCAAACAGGTCGGCGCGATCCTGAAGCGGGAGGGGCATCCGTTCGCGCTCGCGGGCAGCGTGGCCGTGTACGCGCACGGCAGCACCCAGAACCTCCAGCACGACGTCGACTTCTGCATCCGGCCCGAGGACGCCGAGGCCGTCGCCGAGACCCTCCGCGAGGCCGGACTCCAGGTGTTCACACCGCCGGAGGACTGGCTGCTGAAGGCGAACTGCCTCGGCCAGCAGGTCGACCTCATCTTCGAACTCGCGCACCAGCCCGTCACGACGGAGATGCTGGACCGGGCCCACGAACTGTCGGTCGACTCGGTGTTCATGCCGGTACTGGCACCGACCGACCTGGTGCACAGCCTGCTGGCCGCGTTCTCCGAGCACCACTGCGACTTCGGGGCCGTCCTGCCCATCGCCCGCACCCTGCGCGAGAAGGTCGACTGGGACGCGGTGCGCGAGGCCTGCGGGGACGCCCCGATGCCCGACGCGTTCTTCTACTTCCTGGAACGGCTGGGCGTCATCGAGCCCAGGCCGAAGGAGGAGCAGCGATGAGCGAGCCCCGGCCCGCCGTACCCCGCCCCGGCGACCCGGGCGGGGTGGCCGAGAACACCGTGAACACCGAGAACGCCAAGAACACCGAGAACACCGTGAGCACCGTGAGCACCGAGAACGTCGAGAACGTCGAATACCGGGTCGCCCACCTGCGCGACCGGCTCGCCGCCGAGGAACTCGGTGAGCTGGGCGTACGGGCCGAAGTGCGGGCGGGAGCGGTCGTGGTCACCGGCACGGTCCCGTCCGCGCAGTGCCGGGAGACGCTGCTGCGGACCGTCCACGAGGAGCTGGCCGGACTCGCCGTGCACACCGACGTCGTGGTGGCGGACAACGCCTCCCCCGATCATGCCGAGGAGCTGTCGTGATCCGCGTCGCCGCCGTGGGAGACATCCATATGGGGCCCGACAGCCAGGGCCTGCTGCGGCCCGCCTTCGACACCCTGCCCGAATGCGCCGACCTGCTGCTGCTGGCCGGGGACCTGACCCGGCACGGCACACCGGAGGAGGCACGGGTGGTGGCCCAGGAGGTGACGGGGCTGCCGGTGCCGGTGATCGCCGTCCTCGGCAACCACGACCACCACGACGAGCAGCCCGAGAAGGTCACCGGCATCCTCCAGGAGGCGGGTGTGACGGTGCTGGAGGGCGAGGGCACGGTCGTGGAGTGCGGCGGAACCCGCCTCGGGATCGCCGGGACCAAGGGCTTCGGCGGCGGGTTCGTCGGCCGCAGCGCCGGGGAGTTCGGCGAGCCGCTGATGAAGGAGTTCGTCCGCTGCACCCGGCGCAGCGCGGACGGACTGCGCACCGCTCTGGAGGATCTGGCGGGGCAGGGGTGCGCAGTGCGGGTCGCGCTGACGCACTTCTCCCCCGTGGCCGACACGCTCGCCGGTGAGCCGCCGGAGATCTACCCGTTCCTCGGCAGCTACCTGCTGGCCGAGGCGATCGACACGGCCGGCGCCGACCTCGCCGTCCACGGCCACGCCCACGCGGGCACCGAACACGGGATGACGGCCGGTGGTGTCCGGGTGCGGAACGTGGCCCAGCCGGTCATCCGGCGGGCGTTCAACGTGTACCAGCTGCACACCACCGCCGCCTGACGGCCGCCGCCCCGCCTCATCCGGCGCCGGCCGCGTGGTCGTCCCACGCCTTCTCGCGTACGTCGGGCCGGAGCAGGACCTCCACGGCCGTGCGGGCCAGCGCCTCCGTCGCCGCCGTCAGCACCTCGCGGCCGCGTGCGGACGCGGCCGCGACGGCGAACTCGGGGGTGTGGTCGGAGCCGTCCGGATCCATGATCGCCACGAACGGGTGGATGGCCGGCACGCGCCCGCTGACGTTGCCGATGTCGGAGGAGCCCAGGTACACGCCCGGCGCGGGCGGCGTCACCGTGAGGCCGGCGTGTTCCAGGTGCCGGGCGAACCGCCCGGACAGCACCGCGCTGTCGCGGAAGTGCTCGTAGCGGGGCGTGACCCGTTCCACCGCGGCCGTCGTGCCCGTCGCCCGGGCCACGCCGTGCGCGCAGGTGAGCAGCTCCCCCGCCAGGTCCTCCAGGGCCTCGGTCGTCGCCGCGCGCAGACCGAACAGGCCCTCCGCGTACTCGGGGACGATGTTCGTCGCCCGGCCGCCGTCCGTGATGATGCCCTGGACGTGCGAGCCCTCCGGCAGCCGCCGGCCGACCACGGCGAGGGTGTTGAACAGCTGGATGAGCGCCGCGAGGGCGTCGATGCCCTCCGCGGGGTTTCCGGTGGGGTGGGCGGCCCGCCCGTGGAAGCCGACCCGGTACTGCGCCTGCGCGGTCAGCGGCGCCCACTGCCAGCTGTGCACGCCGGGATGGAACATCAGCGCGGCGTCGATCCCGTCGAACAGTCCGGCCTCCACCAGGGTGACCTTCCCGCCGCCGCCTTCCTCGGCGGGTGTGCCCACGGCCCACACCGTGCCCTCGTGCCCGTCCAGCACGGCCCGCGCGGCGAGCGCGGCACCGAGTCCGGCGGCGGCGATCAGGTTGTGGCCGCAGGCGTGCCCGAGACCGGGCAGCGCGTCGTACTCCAGCAGCAGGGCCACGGCCGGCCGGGAACGCGCACCCGCCCGCGCGGTGAAGGCGGTGGGCAGTCCGGCCACGCCGTGCTCGACGGCGAAGCCCTCCCGCTCCAGCTCCGCGCCGAGCAGCGCGGCGGCCCGGTGCTCCTCGAAGGCGTACTCCGGATCCGCGTGCAGCGTCCGCGCGACCTCCCACAGCCGCTCCGCCCGTACCGCCACCTCCTCGCGCACGCGTTCGAGCAGTTCGTCGACGGCGTCGGTCACGTGGGCCTCCCGGGTCGTACGGCGGCGGTGTCGCGGTCCGGGTTCCAACGACCGCCCCGCTCCACACCCCCCGCCTCGCGCCGGTACGTGACGGCTCCGGCGAGCGCGGGGTGCCCGGACACCGTACGGATGCCTCCGTCGAGGCGCCCTGCCCGCGGCATCCGCGGCACCCGGGGCCCCGGCGGCTCCGGCCGGTCCGGGCGTGAGCTGTGACCAGGCCTAGGACGCCCCGTCAGGGGCACTCGGGCCGGGTGGCGGGCCCGCTCCGGAGCCGCCACCCCCTGGCTGGAGGTGAAAGGCATGGGACACGGAGGAGACGTCGTCGACGAGCTGGTGACCGACCACCGGGAGGTCGAGGAGCTCTTCGGCCGGATCGAGTCGCTGCCGTCGGGTGACAAGGACCGCAAGGTGTACGCGGACCAGGTCACCATGGAGCTGGTGCGGCACTCGGTGGCCGAGGAGGCCTACCTCTACCCGGCGGTGCGCGAGCACCTGGCGGACGGGAACGCCCTGGCCGACCGGGAGCTCGAGGACCACGCCGAGGCCGAGCAGATCATGAAGGACCTGGAGGGCTTCGAGCCGGGCGACCCCGAGTTCGACCGGCTGGTCGGCATGCTGATGAGCGAGATCCGCTCCCACATCGCCGACGAGGAGGAGAACCTCTTCCCCGAGCTGCGCCTCGCCTGCTCGGCGGAGGCGCTGAACGATCTCGGGGACAAGGTGCGGACGGCCAAGAAGGTGGCGCCGACCCGGCCGCACCCGTCCGCCCCGGACAAGCCCCCGGCGAACAAACTGCTGGCACCGGGTGCCGGGCTGGTCGACCGGCTGCGTGACGCCCTGACGGGACGCGGCAAGCAGGGCTGACGCGCCCGAGGCACACGATGAGGGGCCCGTCGCGACGGCGACGGGCCCCTCGTACTGTGATCAACCACACTCGGAGGGCCAAGTCCCGCCCGTCGGCTGCCGTTTGGCGGCGGGAGCGGCAGCGGCGCGGGGCTCGCCGGAGTCCACTCACCGGTCCCTTCTGGCACCATGAGCGCGCCGTGTCCCGGCACTTCGGACCGACCGCGCAGCGCAGCCGGCGTTCCCGTCTCCCGCCGATACCCCTGCCTGAGTCTCCGACTCGTCTCCGAGTGCCGCACTGTGTCTTCCTCCCTCACCCCTGCCCCGCTCTCCCCTGCGCCGGAATCCGCCTCCCCGTCGCCGAAGGGCCCCTCGCGTTCCCCGTGGCGGTCCCTGAGGCACCGCAGCATGCGCTGGTGGTCCGTCGCGAACTTCGTGTCCAACGCCGGTACCTGGATGCAGCTCACGGTCCAGAACCTGCTGGTCCTCCAGATCACCGGATCGGCCGCCGCGACCGGACTGTCCATGTCCGTGCAGGCCGCACCCGCCCTGCTGATGAGCCTGGTGGGCGGCGCGGCCGTCGACCGCTGGCCCCGGAAGCTGACGGCCTCCGTCAGCCAGGCGCTGCTGGGCGCCGTCGCGTTCGTCATGGCCGTGCTCGTGGCGCTGGACCGGCTGGACCTGACGACGCTGCTCGTCCTGGCCGCCGTGACCGGTGTCGTCGCCACGGTCGACGGACCGGCCTGCGCCCTGCTGGGCAACGACCTCGTCCCGCCCGAGGACGTCCCCTCCGCGATCGGGGTGGGCGCGCTGGTGCACAGCGCCGGCCGGCTCGTGGGGACGGCCCTGGCCGGCGTGACGATCGGTTTCCTCGGCACGGCCGCCGCGTACGCCGCCAACGGTCTGTCGTTCCTCTTCGTGGCCTCGGTCGTCCCGTTCCTGCGCCCGGCGCCCGGGGCCGCCCGGCAGGCCGGGGCGACGGCGGGTACGGCCGCGGTGCCGCGCGACACGGGCTCCGGCATGACCGTACGGCAGGGGGTGGTGTTCTTCGCCCGCCGGCCCCGCCTGGTCGCGCTCGCCGGTGTCACCGGGATCAGCTCGGTCTTCGGCCGCAACTACGGACTCACCCTGGCGGTGCTGGTCACCGGCCCCCTCGCGGGCGGTGCCGAGGCGTTCGGGACGGTCTCCACGGTGCTCGCCGTCGGCGGGATCCTCGGCGCGGTGCTCGGTGCCCGCCTGCGCCGGCCCTCCGTACGGCTGGTGGGCACTCTGGCGGCCGCGGGCGCCCTGCTTCAGGTGGCGGCGGGGCTGTCGCCGTCGATCGCCGTGCTGCTGGTGCTCGTCCTGCCGATGGCGGTCGTGGAGTCCGTCTCCGACACCGCCGGCACGGCCGTCCTGCAGACCGACCCGCCGGCCCGTCTGCGGGGTCGCGTCCTCGGCGTGTGGGGCAGCATCGGTACGGTCTGGGGCCTCGGCGGACCACCCGCCCTCGGACTCCTCATGGAACTGGCCGGCGCCCGCGGCGCCCTCGTCCTCGGCGGGCTGACCATCGCCGGCACGATCGGAGCGGGTTTCGCGCTCCGGGCCCGCCGTACGACCGCGGTGGTCCTGAGGACGGAGGAGGGCGACCTGCCGGTCCGGGCGGCACTGGGCACGGCTGCCTGAGCGGTACGGCGGCATGCTCGCAGAGGCGTCACCCCACCTGGTGGCCGGCAGGCGCCCGCCCCGGCCGACAGGTCCCGGACCCCGCGCGCCCACCCCGGCCGACCGGGGTCCCGGACCCCGCACACCCGCTCCGGCCGCCCGTAGGCCCCGCGTACCTCCGGGCCTATGGGCGGCCAGGCACCGAGCAGCGTTCCGCCCCGAAGCGGTCGACACACGTCCCGACCTCAGGCACATGCCCCGACCGGCCCTGGCCCCCGGCCACGGCCGACCCGCCCCCAGGACCAAGGCCAGGCACCGAGCACCGCTCCGTCACACCTCAGGGACATGCCCCCGACCGGCCCCTTGGCCCGGCCACGGCCGACCCGCCCCCAGGACCAGGGCCAGGCACTGAGCACCGCTCCGTCACACCTCAGGCACGTGCCCCTGACCGGCCCCAGGTCCCAGGCACAGCCGACCCACGCCAGGGCCAGGCGCCGGGCAAGCTCCGTCACGAAGCGGACAGCACACGCGTCCCAACCTCAGGGGCATGTCCCCACCGGCCCCTTGGTCCCGGCCACGGCCGACCCGCCCCAGGACCAGGGCCAAGCCCCGAGCACCGCTCCGTCACAGAGCGGACAACACGCACGTCCGACCTTGAGAGACACGGCCCCCGGAGCGGCCCAGGTCCCGGGCACAGCCGACCCACGCCACGGCCAAGCGCCGGGCAACGCGTCGTCACAAGGGCGCAGGGCACCCGTTCCGACCCCGGCGACCAGCACGCGTCCCTACCTGAGCGAGGGGCCCATCCCGCCGTCGAGCGGCCGGCACACCCACCCCGCCGTCAAGCGATCAGTGCCTGTCCCGGCCCCAGGCACGCCAGAAGCTGCCCCTGGTGCAGTTCGGCCACGGGGGCGAGGAGGTCGGGGTGGCGCAGGAGTGCCGCTGCCCGGCGGTCCGTCTCGTCGGGTGCGGTCAGGCGGCGGAACTCGAAGGCCGCACCGGCGGCCGTGTGGCCGCCCTCGGCGACCGCGGCGACCGCGGTGACCGCGAGGGCGGCCAGATCCGGGTCGGTGAGCAGGCAGGCCGCCCAGCTCGCGACGACCTCGTCGACCCAGGTCCGCCAGGCGTCCTCGTCCGCGTCCTCGTCCAGGGCGCCCGTCCGGTCACCGCCGGTGATCCAGTCCAGCCGGGCGGAGCCGCCGGGTCCTGCCATCTGGACCAGCGCGGCGTCCATCGGCGTCGGATACCGCAGCCAGGCGGCGACGGTCACGGCCTGCCGGGCCTGCACCTCGCACAGCGCGGAGGCGAGCGCGCCGCCGCCCGACGGGTAGGCGCGTGTCAGCCACTGGGCGGTCGCCGCTATGAGAGGAGAGAGATCTGCGAGCACGGCCGTCCGAACTGTTGCGGTGGGGACAGGGAGACTGCACAGCACGGTAGCCCGAGGTCAGACCAGTCGGGCATGGCCCGGACCTAGTCGGTGACGTGGCCTCGGCCACACCGGACCAGGCCCGACGGCCGCCCCGACCGACGCCGCCCGGGTGTCAGACCCGTCTCTCAGGCCCGCCCCTCAGGCCCCCGTCCCTCAGACCCGCCCGCCGGAGACCGTCCCCAAGGCCGCCCGCCAGAGCCCGTCATCAACGACCACCCCCCAGGACCACCCATCAGAGCCCGCCCCCCAGAACCCGTCCCTCAAACCCGCCCCTGGTTTCCGGGCGGCGGAGCCGTGCTCGCCCGCAGCACCAGCCGGGTCGGCACCAGCGTCGTCCCCCGCTCCGGCCCCTCCTGGCGCACCTTGCGCAGCACCGCCTCCACGCACAGCCGGCCCACCTCGGCGAAGTCCTGGTGGAGGGTGGTGAGCGGCGGCAGGAAGGAACTCGCCTCGGCGATGTCGTCGAAGCCGATGACACTGACGTCGTCCGGCACGTGCCGTCCGCGCTCGTGCAGGGCGCGCAGCAGGCCCAGTGCCATCTGGTCGTTGGCCGCGAAGACGGCGGTGCACTCCTCGCGGGCGGCGAGTTCGAGGCCGACGCGGTAGCCGGACTCCGCCGACCAGTCGCCCCGCACGAGGGGCGGCGCGGCACGGCCGGCCTCGGCGAGGGCCGCGCGCCAGGCGTCGGCGCGGCGCTGGGCCGCGAACGAGCCCTCGGGCCCGCCCAGGTGCCATACGGTCCGGTGCCCCAGGCCGAGGAGATGGCGGACGGCCGCACGGCTGCCGCCGGCCTGGTCGGTGTCCACGACCGTGTAGCGGTCGCCGGCGTCGGAATCGACCACCACCACCTGGACGTGCGGCGGCAGGGTCACCGTGGCCGCGTCCAGGAGGTGGACCTCCATGATGACGATCACCGCGTCGACCGCGAGCTCCTCCAGCCGGGAGAAGGCGCCCCGCACCTCGTCCTGGGTCGGTACGGCGACCGGCAGCAGCGTCACCGCGTACCCCTCGTGCGCCGCGGAGTTGGCGATGGCCTCCAGTGTGCGCACGTTGCCGGTGGTGGACAGCGAGAAGGTGATGACGCCGATGGTGCGGAACTCGCCGCGCTTGAGGGCGCGGGCCGCGCTGTTGGGCCGGTAGCCGAGCTCCTTCATCGCCGCGAGGACCTGCCGGCGGGTCTCCTCGTTCACACCCGCGTAGCCGTTGGAGACCCGGGACACGGTCTGCGACGAGACGCCTGCCAGCCGGGCCACGTCCGCCATGGAGGCGCTGGCCCGTCCGTGGCCCCGGGTCCGGCCACGGGCGCGTTTCGGCCCGCCGCCGCTCACGTCCACGGGCCCGCCGACCGCTTCCGCGGCCGGTCCGGGCACGCTCGCCGGCGTTGCCTCAGCCGTGTCCACTCGCCGTCCGCCACCTCTCCACCGCTGATCACGTCACCGTTACCCCGGGGACCCTTGACCCCCGTCAACGGGGCAGTGTAGACATGCCGCCATCGGATGTTTACGTAAACATAACAGCTCACCGCTTTTCCGGTTGGCTTGATGTCCGCGTAGACGTCAGCGGTGGGCGCGGCACCGGTCACGGGGGCCAGGCCGCCTCCGCCAGTTCCAGGACGTGGACGAGCGAGGAACGACATGACGACGCTGCAACCGCCGGCGGCCGCCCAGGCGCGGCCGGCACCGCCCCCGGCGAAACGGGACCGCCGCTCCTGGACGGGGTGGGGTTTCATCGGTCCCTTCGTGGCCGTGTTCGCCCTGGTGTTCCTGGCTCCGATCGTGTACTCGGTCTATCTGAGCCTCTATCGCAACCAGCTCATCGGCGGGAACACCTTCGTCGGCCTCGACAACTACACGCAGGCCCTCAAGGACGACCAGTTCTGGGCCTCGCTCGGCCGGGTCTCGCTCTTCCTGTGCATCCAGGTGCCGATCATGCTGGGCATCGCCCTGCTGGTGGCGCTGGCGCTGGACAGCGGGCGGCTGTACGGCAAGAGCTTCTTCCGCATCTCGATCTTCCTGCCGTACGCGGTGCCCGCCGTCGTCGCCACCCTGATGTGGGGCTTCATGTACGGCACGAAGTACGGGCTGGTCGGCGACATCAACGAGGCGTTCGGCGTCACCCTGCCGGACCCGCTCTCGCCCGACCTGGTGCTGGCGTCGATCGGCAACATCGTCACCTGGGAGTTCGTCGGCTACAACATGCTGATCTTCTACTCGGCGCTGCGGGTCATCCCGCAGTCGCTGTACGAGGCGGCGGAGATCGACGGGGCCGGACAGATCCGCGTCATCACCGCGATCAAGCTGCCCGCGATCCGCGGCGCCCTCGTCATCGCGACGATCTTCTCCATCATCGGCAGCTTCCAGCTCTTCAACGAGCCGAACATCCTGCGTCCGCTGGCCCGCAACGCCATCACGACCGACTTCACCCCGAACTTCTACACGTACTCGCTGTCCTTCAACGGCCAGCAGCACAACTACTCCGCGACGGTGGCCATCATCATGGGGCTGATCACGATGGTGATCGCCTATGTCGTGCAGCTGCGCGGCATGCGCAAGGGAGCGTGACCAGATGAGCACCCCTGTCACCACCGACTCCCCCTCCGTGCCGGTCCGGCCCGCCGGCCCCGGCACGAGCGCGCCGCGGCTGCGCGGTACGCGCAAGCCCCACTCCGCCGGGCGGCCCAAGCGCAGCGTGCTGCTGACGGTGCTGACCTCCCTGGTGGTCCTCTACACCGTGGTGCCGCTGATCTGGCTGGCCATCAACGCCACCAAGACCCAGGCGGGCCTCGCCGACTCGAGCGGGCTCTGGTTCAGCGACGACTTCGCCCTGTGGAGCAACATCCGTGACACGTTCACGTACGACGACGGCGTGTTCACCCGCTGGCTCCTGAACACCCTGATGTACGTGGTGCTCGGCGCCGGCGGTGCCACCTTCCTCGCGGTCCTCGGCGGTTACGCGCTGGCGAAGTTCGACTTCCCCGGCAAGCGCGGCGTCTTCGCCGTGGTCATCGGTGCCGTGGCCGTCCCCGGCACCGCCCTCGCGGTGCCCACGTTCCTGATGTTCAGCAAGATGGGCCTCACCGACACCCCGTGGGCGGTGATCATCCCGTCGCTGGTCTCTCCGTTCGGCCTCTACCTGATGTGGGTCTTCGCCACCGAGGCCATCCCCACCGAACTCCTCGAGGCCGCCCGCATCGACGGGGCCGGCGAGGCGCGCACCTTCTTCACCGTCGCCCTGCCTCTGCTCTCTCCCGGCATCGTGACCGTGCTGCTGTTCACCACGGTCGCCACCTGGAACAACTACTTCCTGCCGCTGATCATGCTCAAGGACTCGGACTGGTATCCGCTGACCCTGGGCCTGAGCGTCTGGAACTCCCAGGCGGAGACGATCGGCGGTGACGTGATCTTCAACCTGGTGATCACCGGTTCACTGCTCACCATCGTGCCGCTGATCGCCGCGTTCCTGCTGCTGCAGAAGTACTGGCAGTCCGGGCTCGCGGCCGGAAGCGTCAAGGAGTGACCCCGCGGACCTCCGGCCGCCCCTCAGCCCCACACCGCGTCATCCGTACCCTCACCCCGTCCCACCCACGAAGAAGTGGAAGCACCTCCATGCGCAGAAAGACGAGCCGCCTGCTGCGCGGCATCGCCCTCCTCTCCACCCTCGCCCTGGGCGCCACCGCCTGCGGCGGCTCCGACGAGGACTCCGGCCAGAAGGCGGTCTCCGCCTCGGACATCCAGGCGGCCCTGAAGAAGGGCGGCACGGTCACGGTGTGGGCCTGGGAGCCCACGCTGAAGTCGGTCGCCGCCGACTTCGAGAAGAAGTACCCCAAGGTCAAGGTCAACCTCGTCAGCGAGCGGTCCGGTGACAAGCACTACACCGCCCTGTCGAACGCCATATCGGCCGAGAAGGGCGTGCCCGACGTCGCGCAGGTCGAGTACTTCGCGCTCGGTCAGTACGCCCTCACCAAGGGCCTCACCGACCTGGCCCCCTACGGCGCGGACAAGCTCGCCTCCAAGTACAGCCCCGGTCCGTGGAACGCCGTGACCGAGGACAAGGCCGTCTACGGCCTTCCGATGGACGCCGGCCCGATGGCGCTGTACTACAACAAGAAGGTCTTCGACAAGTACAAGGTCGCCGTCCCGACCACGTGGGACGAGTACGTCGAGGCGGCCCGCAAGCTGCACAAGGCCGACCCGAAGGTCTACATCGCCAACGACGCCGGCGACGCGGGCTTCACCACCAGCCTTCTCTGGCAGGCCGGTTCGCGCCCCTACCAGGTCGACGGCACCGACGTGAAGATCGACTTTTCCGACGCGGGCGCCAAGAAGTACACCGAGACCTGGCAGAAGCTGATCGACGAGAAGCTGCTCGCGCCCATCAACGGCTGGACCGACGACTGGTACAAGGGTCTGGGTGACGGCACCATCGCCACCCTGGCCAGCGGCGCCTGGATGCCCGCCAACTTCGTCACCGGCGTGCCGAACGCCTCCGGTGACTGGCGCGCGGCCCCGATGCCGGCCTGGACCAAGGGCGACAAGGCGAGCGCGGAGAACGGCGGCAGTTCGCTCGCCCTGCCCGCGCTGGGCAAGAACAAGGAACTCGCCTACGCCTTCACCGAGTACGCGAACGCCGGCGACGGCGTGCAGACCCGCGTCAAGCAGGGCGCCTTCCCGGCGACCACCGCGGAACTTCAGTCCCCGGAGTTCCAGAGCACCAAGTTCGACTACTTCGGCGGCCAGGAAGCCAACAAGATCTTCGCCGACTCCGCCGCGAACGTCGCCGACGACTGGTCGTACCTGCCCTTCCAGCAGTACGCCAACTCGATCTTCAACGACACCGTCGGCAAGGCCTACGTCTCCGGGACCACGCTGGAGCAGGGCCTGAAGTCCTGGCAGGACGCCTCCGTCAAGTACGGCAACGAGCAGGGCTTCACCGTCGAGAAGTAGGACGCCGGGCGGCGCGGTGGACCCCGCGCCGCCCCCCGTGCACCACCGGAAGGACCATCATGATCTCCACCCTCCTGTCCCGCGGGCGGCGCGGGGCGGACGGTGCCCCCGTCTCCCGCCTCGCGTACGGCGCCGACTACAACCCGGAGCAGTGGCCCCGGGACGTGTGGGAGGAGGACGTCCGGCTGATGCGGGAGGCCGGCGTCACCATCGTGTCGGTGGGGATCTTCTCCTGGGCCCGTCTCCAGCCGAGCGCGGACGCCTGGGACTTCGGCTGGCTCGACGAGGTCATGGACCTGCTCCACGCGGGCGGCATCGGGGTCGACCTGGCCACCGCCACCGCGTCCCCGCCGCCCTGGCTGAGCACCGCCCACCCGGAGATCCTGCCGGTCACCGCGCACGGCGAGACGGTGTGGCCGGGCGCCCGTCAGCACTGGCGGCCCACCTCGCCGGTCTTCCGTGAGCACGCCCTGCGCCTGGTCCGGGCGATGGCGGACCGCTACCGGGACCATCCCGCCCTGGTCGCCTGGCACGTCTCCAACGAGCTGGGCTGCCACAACATCTACGACTACTCCGACGACGCGGCCCGCGCCTTCCGGGTGTGGCTGCGCGCCCGCTACGGCACGCTGGAGGCGCTCAACCACGCCTGGGGCACGGCGTTCTGGTCGCAGCGCTACGGCGACTGGGAGCAGATCCTGCCGCCGAGGCTCACCGCCTCGCACCCGAACCCGACCCAGCAGCTGGACTTCAAGCGGTTCTCCTCGGACGCGCTGAAGGACTACCTGCGGGCCGAGCGGGACATCCTGCGCGAGATCACCCCGGACGTGCCGGTCACCACCAACTTCATGGTGATGGGCGGCACCAAGGGCATGAACTACCCGGACTGGGCCGAGGAGATCGACTTCGTCTCCAACGACCACTACGTCCACCCCGGCCCGCAGGACCGCGACGAGCTGTCCTTCTCCGCGAACCTCACCAGCGGTATCGCGGGCGGACGGCCCTGGTTCCTGATGGAGCACTCCACCAGCGCCGTCAACTGGCAGCCGGTGAACGTGGCCAAGCGGCCCGGCGACCTGGCCCGCGACTCGCTGCTGCACGTGGCGCACGGCGCCGACGCGGTGTGCTTCTTCCAGTGGCGGCAGTCGGCGGCCGGCGCCGAGAAGTACCACTCGGCGATGGTCCCGCACGCCGGCGCGGACAGCGACCTGTTCCGCGCGGTCGCGGAGCTCGGCGCCACGCTCAGGACCCTCGCCCCCGTCGCCGGTTCGGACCGGGAGCCGGCCCGGGTCGGGATCGTGTACGACTGGGAGTCGTGGTGGGCGAGCGAGCAGGACTCCCACCCCACGGCCCTGCTGGACTACCGCCAGGAGGCCCTCGACTGGTACTCGGCGCTCCTGGCCCTCGGTGTCCGCGCCGACCTCGTCACCACCCGCGCCGACCTGTCCCGCCACCAGGTGCTGATCGCCCCGGTGCTGCACATGGTGCCCGCCGATCTCGCCAAGGAGCTCACGCGCTACGCCGAGCAGGGCGGCCACCTGATCACCACGTACTTCTCGGCGGTCGTCGACGAGAACGACCACGTCTGGCTCGGCGGCTACCCGGGAGCCCTGCGCGACCTGCTCGGCCTGCGCATCGAGGAGTTCGGGCCGCTGCTCGCCGGTGACACGGTCGAGCTGGACGACGCGAGCACCGGCAGTCTGTGGACCGACCGGATCACGGTCACCGACCCGCAGACGCAGATCCTGGCCCGCTACCGCACCGGCGCGCAGGCCGGCCGCCCCGCCGTCACCCGGCGCCCCACCGGCGGCGGTTCGGCCTCCTACGTGTCCACGCGGCTCGGCGTCGAGGGGCTCACCGCCCTGCTGCCGCGCCTGCTCGAACCGGCCAGCGTGGAGAGCGAACTGCCCGCGGAGGTACGCGGCCTGGTCGAGCTGACCGTGCGCCGGAGCGCCGACAGCCGGTTCCTGTTCCTGGTCAACCGGACCGACGCCACGGTGCCGGTGACCGGGCTCGCCGGAGAGGTCCTGGTCGGCGGCGCCGACGACGGCACGCTCACCCTCGGTCCCAGGGACGTCGCCGTCCTGCGGCAGCCCGCCGGCTGAGCACCCGCACCGCACAGCACCCGCACCCGCGACCCCTCGAACGGCACACATCCGTCCGAGGACCGTCCCCTCCCGCCCCGTGGCAGGAGGGGTCATCACAGCGACCACACTCCAGTTGGGAGCACACGATGGCACGCCGTACCCGCAGCAGACGGTCCCTCGGGGCCGCCGCACTGACGGCCCTGGCCACCGGGGCCGCCCTGCTCAGCGTCCCCGCACAGGCCCAGGCCGCGACCTCCGTCACCGTGCAGCCGGACCCGTCGTACAAGCAGGAGAAGTTCGAGGGCTGGGGCACCAGCCTGGTCTGGTTCGCCAACGCCACCGGCGACTACCCGCCGGAGATACGCGAGAAGCTCGCGAAGCTGCTCTTCGGCGACGACGGCCTGGCGCTGAACATCGCCCGCTACAACATCGGCGGCGGCAACGCCCCCGACGTCAAGGACTACCTGCGCGCCGGCGGCGCCGTCGAGGGATGGTGGAAGGCGCCCGCGGGCACCACCCGCGAGGACACCGACTGGTGGAGCGCCGACGACCCGGCCGACTGGAACAAGGACGCCGACGCCACCCAGCGCTGGTGGGTGGAGCGCATCAAGAAGGACATCACGCACTGGGAGACGTTCAGCAACTCCCCGCCCTGGTTCATGACCGAGAGCGGTTACGTCTCCGGTGGGTTCGACGCCAACGCCGACCAGCTGAAGACCGAGTCGGTCGACGACTTCGCCGCCTACATGGCGGGCGCGACCAAGCGGCTGGAGAAGGCGGAGGGCATCAAGGTCGACACCGTCGACCCGTTCAACGAGCCCAACACCGGCTACTGGAGCACCCGTCTGGGCGCGGACGGCGAGCCGGTCGGCGGTCGTCAGGAGGGCGCGCACATCGGCCCCGAGCTCCAGCAGAAAGTGCTCGCCGCGCTGGCGCCGGAGCTGAAGAAGGCGAAGGTCAAGGCGGAGATCTCGGCGATGGACGAGACCAACCCGTCCCTGTTCGCCCAGAACTGGAACGCCTACTCGCAGGCCTCGCGTGACCTGGTCGACCAGCTGAACGTCCACACCTACGGCACCGGGCAGCGCACCACCGCGCGGGACCTCGCCAAGGCCGCGGACAAGCCGCTGTGGATGAGCGAGGTCGAGGGCGACTGGGGCGACGGGCAGAGCTTCACCGACATGCGGCCCGGTCTCGGGCTGGCCCAGCAGATCGTCAACGACCTGCGTGAACTGGAGCCCAGCGCCTGGGTGTTCTGGCAGCCGGTCGAGGACTACGACAACATGAAGCCGGGCGGCGAGTCCGCCAAGGGCGGCAACTGGGGCAGCATCCAGCTCTCGTTCAGCTGCACCTCGAAGGACACGCTGGAGTCCTGCCCGATCTACACGAACACCAAGTTCGACACCGCCCGCAACTTCACGCACTTCATCAAGCCCGGCGACAAGCTGATCAAGGTGGACGACACCTCCAGCGCCGCCGCCGTGACCGCCGACGGCAAGGGCGCCTCGCTCGTCCACGTCAACAGCACCACCGCACCGCGCACGGTCACCATCGACCTGTCGAAGTTCCGCAAGGTCAGCGGTTCCGCGACCGTCACACCGGTCGTCACCAGCGCCGACGGCAAGCTCGCGCCGCAGGCCCCGGTCAAGGTCAGCGACCGCAAGGCCACCTTCACCGTGCCCGCCCAGTCGGTGACCTCCTTCGCCGTCAAGGGTGTCTCCGGTGTCGCGAAGGACGCCCCGCTGCTGAGCAAGGGCCACACCTACACGCTGACCGGCGTGCAGAGCGGCAAGGCGGTGACCGTCGGCGCCGACGGCACGAACCTGGTCATCGGCACGGGCAACGGCAGCAGTGCCCAGCAGTGGCAGCTCAGCGCCCGGTACGGCGAGACCGGCGCCCGCCAGCGGTACGTCTTCAGCAACCCCGCGGAGGGCGAGCGGCTGGCCGTACGGAACGACGTGCCCGTGGTGGAGCCCGACACGGGTGAGCGGGACGCGGCCACCGAGTGGATCATGTCGACCACCGGTGACGGCACCTGGACCCTGGTCAACGCGGCCACCGGACGGCTCCTGGAGGTCGGCGGCCAGGCCACGAACGAGGGCGCGGCCGTCACGACGTGGCAGCCCAACTCCGGCTCCAACCAGCGCTGGAAGGTCACGGACGTGACCGACGAGGTGACGGCCGGCTAGCCGGCCCGGTCTCGCGCACACCGAGCCCTGCCGCACCGCGTCCGCCGCGGTGCGGCAGGGCTCTCGTCGTTGCTCCGTTCGAGTGGTGCGTCCCCCGGCGTGGTCGTAGCGTCGGTACAGGCGGGCCGACAGGACGCGGGAACCAGCGGGAGCTGACATGCGCACACATGGGGTGACGAAGGCGGCGACGCTCAGTGCCGCCGTGGTGTTCGTGGCGGCCATGGGTCCGGCCTCCGCCGCTCCCGAGGCGGCGCCGTCGGCCGCGCGGTCCGTGGAACAGCGGTCCCCGCGGACCGTGCTGGTGGACTGCTTCTGGCAGGCCCAGGTGCGTCCGGCCGACTTCATGCTCGCCTGCGGCGACGGCAACAGCCGGCTGACCTCGCTGCGCTGGTCCCACTGGGACGCGGACAAGGCGATGGCCAGGGGCCGCAACCTCGTCAACGACTGCGACCCGTACTGCGCCGAGGGCACCTTCCGCTCGTATCCGGTCGTCGTCCGGCTCGACCGGCCCGAGCGCTGGGACAAGGACCCGGACCTGCGGCACTACGGCCGCATGACGCTCACCTACCCCGACGGCAGGCCGGAGCGGCTGGCGCCCGTGGTGACGTATCCGCTGTGGGACTGACCGGGGCGACGGCGTACCGCATACGGCGTCAGGGGTGCTCGGCGCGGTGCACGACCAGGCTCGCGACCTCGAAGGACATCTCGTCGACGGCCGGCTCGGGCGGCGGGTGGTAGCGGCCCGCGCACACGGAGAGGTTCACGATGAGGTGAGCGGACCAGTCCCGGCCCACCCCGCGCCCGTCGGAGAAGACGGGTACGCCGTTGAGGGACCACGTCACGTCGGCGCTGCCGAACCGCACCGCCAGGTCGATCCAGCCGCCGGGACGCACGGCCGCGTCGCGGTGGTAGAGGTGACCGCCCCGTACGTGGTTGGAGAACTCCAGCAGGTCGGGGTGGTCGGGGTGGTACTCGAACACGTCGATCTCCTGGCCGCCGTCGCGCCAGGTCCACACGGCCGGCCAGGCGCCCGTCCGGGTGGGCAGCCGCACCCGGGTCTCCAGCCGGTCTCCGGCCCGTACCGTGAAGCCCTCCTCGCTCTCCTCGGTGGTCAGCAGTCCCGTGTCCCACAGTCCGTCGGGCCGGCGCGTGGCCCGGAACGTGCCGCCCCGGGAGTACGCGGGGCCGGCCGTGAGGTGGTCCAGTTTGTCGTCGTCCGGGTTCACGGGGCCGCCGTCGGGATAGGCCCAGGAGCGGCCCGCGACCCATTGGCGGGGCGAGTCGAAATCGGCTGTGAAGACGGCTCGGGTCACCGTCGGTCTCCTCGTCCCTCGGCTGCGGTGGCGCTCAGGTGTCCTCCCCCGAAGGTCCGTGCCCATGCGGCCGGCGACCGGTCGGGCCCGGCCTTCCACCCGACGGGGTGATCGGTGCGTACGGATGTCCGTTCCGGCCGTGTCGCGGGCTTCGGGGCGTGGCCCGGTCGTCCGGCCGGCGCCCGCAAAGCCCTCTCGGTCACGGTGCCTGGTCCGGCCGCGGGGGCAAGAGGTCGGCGATCAGCCGGTCGCTCGTCACGCTCCGGTCGTCCTTGTGGGCCTGCCACCGGTCGAAGGTGTGCGCCGCGGCGTCCGCGAAGGTGCCGGGCAGGCCGCCGCCCCGCCAGGTCTCGGCGATCTCCCGCATCTCCGGCTCCCACCGCCAGGCCCGCGCGCCCGCGCTCGCCAGCTGCTCCGGGCTGGCCAGCGGGGTGCCGGGCAGCAGGTGCGCGGCGAGGTCGCGCAGGTCGTCGAGGACGCCGTGGCCGGCGGCGAGGGCGCAGGCTTCGGCGGCGAGCGCGTAGGAGATCTTGTTGTAGGCGGCGAAGGCCAGCTTGAGCGCCGAGGCCCGGCCGGCCGGTCCGGCCAGGACGACCGGGGTCAGCAGGGTGCCGTCGAACAGGGTCCGGACCGTGTCCACCGCCGTGTCGTCGCCCGAGAGGTACAGCCGGGTGGTGTCGGCCTCGCGCGGCGGCGGCCCGGTGATGCCTCCGTCCACCACGCGTGCGCCGTTGGTCTCCATCACCTGGGCGATCTGTTCCATGTGGCGGGGGCTGACCGCGTTGGCGTCGACGTAGACGCCGTCGAAGCCGGTGGCCGCGACCTGCCGGGCCACGTCGAGGGCGGCGGCCGGCGGGCACACGCTCAGGATCATCCCGCACTCGGCGGTCAGCTCCGCCGTGCTCGCGGCGGGCGTGAGTCCGAGCGCTGCGGCCCGCTCCCGGGTGGCGGCCGACCGTCCCTGCGCCGGCCACCAGACCCTGGCGCCGGCCGCTACGGCCTGCGCGGCCACCCGCGCTCCCATCGAGCCGGGGTACAGGATTCCCACGTCGGCTTGCGTCATGCCGGGACCCTATCGCCGCACCCGCGCGGGCCGGCGGTCAGCCCTGACTCGCGTGCACGGGACTGTGGGACACCTCGGGCGGGCACGGATCCCGTCGCGCCCTCCGGTCCCGCAGCCAGTCGTGCACCGCCACCGCGAGGGCGCCCAGCACCGGCGCGATGCCGCAGCCCACGGCGACCGCGACCGCCGACCGGTAGTCGTGCGGGCCGGCGCTCAGCACCAGGTAGAACAGGCCCGGCAGGGCGGCCGTACCGACGGCTCCGCCCAGCCGCTGCCCGGTCTGCAGGGCGCCTCCCGCCACGCCCGCCATCCGCACCGGAACGTCCCGCAGGGTCATGAACCCGGCCGCCAGCGTCACCCACAGGGCCTTCCACCGCCTGGGGTCGGCGCCCTCGCCTGCGTCCGCCGGGTCTCCCGCCGGGCCGCCCGCCTTCGTCTCGGTGCTCACCCGGGCTCCTCTCCCTGTCGGCCTTCCTCCCTCCCATGGGTATCCCGCAGCGCACGGATCAGCTCACTTCACCCTTTCTGCACGAATCCGCCATACGGCGTTCACCGAAGAAGTAGGCTGCTGCCGCTCCACTCGCACCACTGGGGGGATTTCCCATGCGTATGCGCCATGTCCTGGCGGCGACCGCCACCGCCGGGCTGATAGCCGCCGTGGCGGCCGCGCCGGCCCAGGCCGCCGAGTACTCCTCGGCCCTGAAGCTCAAGGGCGTCCAGTACGACGCGCCCGGCTCGGACTCCAACAACTGCACGACCGGCAACACCGAGGACGAGTACCTGACGATCAAGAACTACTCGTCCTCGACGACCGTCAACCTCAAGGGGTATGTGGTCAAGGACGCGACCGGCAACCGCTTCGCCTTCACCGCCGGCCACTCGCTGCAGCCCGGCGACCACGTGAAGCTGCGCGGCGGCAGGGGCACCGACTCCGACGCGGACAACGTGGTGTACCGGCAGAACTGCAACTTCATGTGGAACAACGACAAGGACACGATCTACTTCTACAAACCCTCCGGCAGCCGGGCCGACGTGCACGCGTACACCAGAAGCGGCTCGGATCCCGACCGCAACGGCTACGTGAACTTCCACGGCTGACAGGCCGTCACCGGGCGCTCACCACGTGATCGCCACATGGCGGTGGTCGTTGCACCGGGCGGAGGGCGCCGGATCACCGGCCGGGCTCCCCTGATGGGCCTTGAGGGCGACGCTCACCAGCGTCATCAGCAGGTCGATGTCCGACTCGCACTCCAGGCAGACCGTCACCCAGGCGGAGCCGGGTATCAGGCGAAGAGCGGTCGAGCCCTTCAGGTCGCCGCGCAGGCGCCGGATGGCCGGTGCCGACAGATGTACGTCGGCCGTGCGGTCCGAGTGGAAGTGCGCGATCTCGGCGCCGTGGGTGCGCAGTGCACGACCCCTGCCGCAACTGGGCCGGGCCTCCACGAGGTCCGGCCAGTCCGCAAGTCGGGTCATGGCCCGCAAGCCAGTCGTCATGCCTTCATCATGAGCGGATCACCGGGCGGCCATCAAGATGTGAGGCCACCGTGACCAGGACGTGGCCTCCGGCGGCCCGGCGCCCTTGTCCCGGCGCCGGGCCGTCCGCTCACACCGTGGCGGCTGCCCACTCGTGTCCGGCGCGGACCGGGCGCTCGCTCGGGGCGGGATGTGTCACGTGAGCACCCGGGGCAGGTCGTGCGCCGATGTTCCGTCCGAGCGGATGCGCGCCGGGGGCCGGGGGGCGCATTCTGGCTGTGTCGTCGCCCGCGTGACGGCGCACGGACGAGGTAGGGCCGATGACTGGGAGCGCCGCGGACGCATCTCCGACGCCGGGACGGCTGGCGGAGCTGCTGATCGACGTCTCGACGGAGGCGATCAGCGCCGCCGGCGGCCACGCGGGCGGGATCTACCTGCGGTCCGGTACGCCCGGGCTGCTGCGGCTGGCGGTGCTCGCCGGGCTGCCCGGCCCCCTGTTCCGCCCCTGGTGGCGGCTGCACGTGGAGCGCCCGTTCCCCGTCTCGGACGCGTATCGGCTGGGCGTCCAGGTGGTCCTGCCGAACGCCACCGAGACGATGCGCCGCTACCCCCAGTTCGCGGCGGGCCTGCCGTTCCCGTTCGGTTCCCTCTATGTGCCGGTCGGGGACGGGCCCGAACCGTTCGGTGTCCTCACCGTCCTGCGGCCCGCCACCGCGGACGCCGCCGACCTGCTGACCGCCCGGGACCGCATGACCCGGCTGGCCCAGGAGCTGGGGTCCGCGCTGCGCGCCCTGGAGGGCGGCGAGCAGGCCGTCGTCTGGGACGGCGATCCGCTGTGTGTACGTCCGTCCGCCACCCGCCCTCCCGTGGAGCGACTCGGGCGCTTCGCCTGGGATCCGGCCACGGCGGAGGTGACCGTGGACGAGGGCCTGCACACCCTGCTGGGTGTGGACCCGGCCGGCTTCCCCGGGAGTGCGGAGGAGTTCGCGCACGCCGTGGCGCCCTCCGACACGCATCTCGTGCTGGCCGCGCTGCGCGCCACGGCCACCGGACGCCCGCCGACCCTGCCGCTGTACCTGCGGAACACGGACGGTGCGCTGCGGCTGATGGACCTGTGGAGCGCGGAGGACGCGGCCGTCCTGTCGGGCGCGTGGGCCGGGACGGGGATCGTGAAGGGCGTCGTCCTCGACCCGGGCCCCGGCGCCACCGCCGACGCGGCGGCCGACCTGCTGCCGGACGGCGTGTTCTGTCTGGACCGGGCCGGTCTGATCGTCTACGCGAATCCGCGCGCCGCGCGGTTGCTGCGCCGGTCCCGGACCGAGCTGCTCGGGCTCGCGCTGTGGGAGGCCGTGCCGTGGATCGGCCGGCCCGACGTGGAGGATCATCTGCGGGCGGCCCTGCTGGCGCCGGACCCGGTGCACTTCCATGTCCGCCGGCCGCCGGAACGCGATCCCGAGCCCGCCGACCGGCCGTCCGAGGGCGACTGGCTGTCCGTCTCCGTCTACCCCGGCCAGGACCGGCTGACCTGCGTGGTCCGCCCGGCGAGCCGAGTGGCGGACGCCGTGCCCACCGGCGCCGTTCCCACCGGCGCCGTGCCCCCGGACGCCGTTCCCACTGACACCATGCCCGCGGACGCCATGTCCCCGGACATGTCCCCGGACACTCCTCCCGGCGGCCTCGTGCCCGGGCCGCCGGACGCGTCCGGCCCCGCCTCGCTGGCGTCCGGGTACCGGCCCATCGTCCTCGCCATCGCGCTCACCGAGGCGGTCACCGCCCGTCAGGTGTCCGCCGTCGTCATGCGCGAGCTGCTGCCCGCGTTCGGCGGCCGGCGGCTCGCCATCTACCTGTTGCAGGAACGGCATCTGTACCTGGCCTGGGAGTCGGGCTTCCCCCCGGGGTTCCTCAGCCCGTTCGAGGGGGTGGGCCTGGACGCCCGGATGCCCGGCGTCGAGACGCTGACCACCGGCCGCCCGCTGTTCTTCGACTCGATGGAACAGCTGACCGCGGCCTATCCCGGCCTGCCGCTGGACGCGACGGAGGGCGCCCGCGCCTTCCTGCCCCTGATCGCCTCCGGCCGCCCGGTCGGCTCCTGCATCCTCGGCTTCGACCGTCCGCGCAGCTTCAGCACCGAGGAACGCACGGTGCTCACCGCGCTGGCCGGACTCATCGCGCACGCCATGGAGAAGGCGCGGCGCTACGAGACGGAGGCCGCGCTCGCCCGGGGGCTCCAGCAGGCCCTGCTCCCCCAGCGGCTGTCGGCGCATCCGCAGGTGGAGACCGCCGGGCGCTATCTGCCCGGCACCCAGGGAATGGACGTGGGCGGGGACTGGTACGACGTCATCGAGGCCGGCGACGGTCTGGCGCTGGTCATCGGCGACGTGCAGGGACACGGTGTGCAGGCGGCGGCGACGATGGGCCAACTGCGCAGCGCGGTACGGGCCTTCGCGCTCGGCGACCGGCCGCCGGACGAGGTGATGAGCGGCACCAACCACCTCCTCATCGACCTCGACCCCGGGCTGTTCGCCAGCTGCTGCTACGTCCGTCTGGATCCCGCCACCGGAGTGGCCCGGGCCGCCCGGGCGGGGCATCCGCAGCCGCTGCTGCGCCAGCCGGACGGCCGCACCCACGTCCTGGACCTGCCCGGCGGGGTCGTGCTCGGTGTGGACCCGCGGGCCCGCTACCCGGTGACGGAGCTGCGGATGGACATCGGCGCGGTGCTGGCGCTGTACACGGACGGGCTGGTGGAACGGCCCGGCGGCGACATCGACGACGGGATCAGCGCCCTGCGGGTGGCCCTGGCCAAGGCGGGCGCGCCCGCCGCCCGGCCGGGCGGCCGGTCACTGGCAGCCCTGGCCGACCGGCTCACCGCGACAGCCCGGCACGCCGCAGACCGCCCCGACGACATCGCCCTGCTGCTCGCCGCCCGCCGCACCACGAAGTGAACGCGCAGACACGCCACCAGCGCTCTGCCACCCACCCGGCCGAAACCACCCCACCCCCGCCCCACCCGAATGCCCGGCCACCGGCCCACCGCCACCCGGCACGCCACCGACCGCCCCGACCACACCACCCCGCTGCCCGCCGCCGCCCGCCCCGACGACATCGCCCTGCGGCCCGCCACCGACCGGCACACCACCCCCGCTGCCCACCCGCCCGCCGCACCGCGCGGTGAACGCGCAGGGTCGGGGCCGGGCGCCCCGCGGCAACCGGGGCCCGGCTGTCACGCGGTGTGACGCCCCTCGCCTCATGCGGCCCGGCAGTGTAGACATGGCACATGGTCCGACTCGTGGGTCGATCCGGGGCCCGGTCGACCCGTCGTCCCAGCGGTCCGCGCCCGCGCCGGGTGCCCGACCGCGCTCCGGGGGCGCCCGGACACCGGGGGCGGCCCGTCGGCGCGGTGGGGCGCGGCGCCGACGGGGAGCGGCAGGGGCCGGCGGCCGAACTGCGGTCGGCGGTCGGCGGACGCAGCGTCGCCGGACAGGTCTTCGTCCTCCAAGTGGTGATCGTGCTGCTGCTGGTCGTGGCCGCGGTGGTCGCGCTGGTGCTCCAGGTCCGGCACGACAGCACCACCGAGGCCCGTAACCGTTCGGTGGCCGTCGCCGAGACGTTCGCGAACGCGCCGGGCACCGTGGAGGCGCTGCGGAGCGCCGACCCGACGGCGGTCCTGCAACCGCGCGCGGAGGCGGCCCGCAAGGCGACGGACGTGGACTTCATCGTCGTCATGAACACCGACGGCGTCCGCTACACCCACCCCAAGCCGGACCGCATCGGCAAGACGTTCGTCGGCACCCTCGCGCCGGCGCTGGCCGGACGCACCGTCACCGAGGAGATCGACGGCACCATCGGCCCGCTGGTGCAGGCGGTGGTCCCGGTCAAGGACGCCGACGGCTCGGTCGTGGGCCTGGTGTCGGCGGGCATCACGACCGAGAACGTGGGCGGTGCGGCCAACCGGCAGCTGCCGCTGGTGCTGATCGCCGCCGCGGCGGGCCTCGTCCTGGCCACGGCGGGCACCGCGCTGGTGAGCCGCCGGCTGCTGCGGCAGACCCATGGCCTGGGCCCGCACGAGATGACCCGGATGTACGAGCACCACGACGCGGTGCTGCACGCGGTGCGGGAGGGCGTGCTCATCGTCGGCGGCGAGGGCACCCTGCTGCTCGCCAACGACGAGGCGCACCGGCTGCTCGACCTGCCCGACGACGCCGAGGGCCGGCACGTCCAGGACCTGGCCCTGCCGCCCGACACGGCCGGCCTGCTGGCCTCCGGGCGGGTCGCCACCGACGAGGTGCACCTGGTCAAGGACCGGCTGCTGGCGATCAACCAGCGCACCACCGACAGCCAGGGCGGCCCGCCCGGCACGGTCGCCACCCTGCGCGACTCCACCGAGCTGCGTGCCCTCTCCGGCCGGGCCGAGGCGGCACGCGAACGCCTCAACATGCTGTACGCCGCCGGGGCGGCCGTCGGGACCAGTCTGGACGTCACCCGTACCGCCGAGGAACTGGCGGAGCTGGCCGTGCCCCGGTTCGCGGACTTCGCCACCGTGGACCTGTTCGACTCCGTGCTGAGCGGGGGCCAGCCGGAGACGGCGCGCACCCTGCGCCGTACCGCGCTGAGCGGGATCCGCAGGGACGCCCCGCTGTATCCGGTGGGCCAGCAGATCCGCCTCGTCGACTCCGCCCCGCAGGCCCGCAGCCTCGCCACGGGGCAGGCCGTCGTCGAGCCGCGGCTGGGCGAGGCCGCGGGCTGGCAGGCACAGGACCTCGAACGTTCCGCCCAGGTGGTGGAGTACGGCATCCACTCGCTGATCACGGTGCCGTTGCGGGCGGGCAGTCTGGTGCTGGGCATGGCGAACTTCTGGCGGTCGGAGAAGCCCGAGCCGTTCGACACGGAGGAAGTGGCCCTCGCCGAGGAACTGGTGGCCCGGGCCGCCGTCTCCATCGACAACGCGCGCCGCTACACGCGCGAGCACAGCATGGCGGTGGCACTGCAGCGCAGTCTGCTGCCGCGCAGGCTGCCCGAGCAGAACGCCCTGGAGATCGCCTACCGGTATCTGCCGGCGCAGGCGGGCGTGGGCGGCGACTGGTTCGACGTGCTGCCGCTGTCGGGGGCCCGGGTGGCGCTGGTGGTGGGGGACGTCGTCGGGCACGGGCTGCACGCGGCGGCCACCATGGGACGGTTGCGCACGGCGGTGCACAACTTCTCCGCGCTGGACCTCCCGCCGGACGAACTGCTCGCCCTGCTGGACGAGTTGGTCTCCCGCATCGACCAGGACGAGGCGGAGGAGGGCACGAACGCCCCGGTCACCGGCGCGACCTGCCTGTACGCCGTGTACGACCCGGTCTCCCGGCGGTGCACGGTGGCCCGCGCCGGCCATCCGCCGCCCGCCCTGATCCACCCGGACGGCAGCGTGGAGTTCCCGGACGTGCCGGCCGGTCCCCCGCTCGGCCTCGGCGGTCTGCCGTTCGAGACGGTGGACCTCGAACTGGCCGAGGGCAGCCGGCTGGTGCTCTACACGGACGGGCTGGTCGAGGACCGCGAGCACGACATCGACGTGGGTCTCGACCTGTTGCGGGGTGCGCTGGAGCGGGCCGGCCGGTCGCCGGAGGACACCTGCCGGGTGGTCCTCGACTCCCGGCTGCCGGCCAAGCCCAGCGACGACATCGCCCTGATCGTGGCCCGTACCCGGGCCCTGCCCGCCGACCGGATCGCAGAGTGGCAGGTGCCGTCCGCCCCGGTGGCCGTCTCGGAGGTCCGCGCCTCGGTCAGCCGCCGGCTGGCCCAATGGGGCCTGGACGAGCTGGCGTTCACCACGGAACTGATCCTGAGCGAGCTCGTCACCAACGCCATCCGCTACGGCGGCGGCCCCATCCACGTCCGCGTGCTGTACGACCGCACGCTGATCTGCGAGGTCTTCGACAGCAGCAGCACCTCGCCCCACCTGCGGTACGCGGCCATGACGGACGAGGGCGGGCGCGGCCTGTTCCTCGTCGCGCAGATCGCCGAGCGCTGGGGCACCCGCTACACGCCCGCGGGCAAGGTCATCTGGGCCGAGCAGACGCTGCCACGCCACTCATAGGTTCGCCTTATGAGCTCATAGACTGGACCCTCGTACCGACTAAGGCATGCCTTAGCTTAGGCTTCCCGTCGAGTCGATCTGTCGCCACTCGAAGGGAACTGATCATGCCCCGCCCCCTGCGGGTAGCCATCGTCGGAGCCGGCCCCGCCGGGATCTACGCCGCCGACGCACTGCTCAAGTCCGACGTGGCCGCCGAACCCGGTGTGTCCCTCGACCTCTTCGAGCGGATGCCGGCCCCGTTCGGCCTGATCCGTTACGGTGTCGCTCCCGACCATCCCCGCATCAAAGGCATCGTCAGCGCCCTGCACCAGGTGCTCGACAAGCCGCAGATCCGTCTCTTCGGCAACGTCGACTACCCGGCCGACATCAGCCTGGACGACCTGCGCGCGTTCTACGACGCCGTGATCTTCTCCACCGGCGCGACGGCCGACCGTGAGCTGTCCATACCCGGTATCGAGCTCGACGGCTCGTACGGCGCCGCGGACTTCGTGTCCTGGTACGACGGCCACCCGGACGTGCCGCGCACCTGGCCGCTGGAGGCGGAGAAGGTCGCGGTGCTCGGCGTCGGGAACGTCGCGCTGGACGTGGCGCGCATCCTCGCCAAGACCGCGGACGAGCTGCTGCCGACGGAGATCCCGCCGAACGTCCACGAGGGCCTGAAGGCGAACAAGGCGCTGGAGGTCCACGTGTTCGGCCGCCGTGGCCCCGCGCAGGCGAAGTTCAGCCCGATGGAGCTGCGCGAGCTGGACCACTCCCCGAGCATCGAGGTCATCGTCGATCCCGAGGACATCGACTACGACGAGGGCTCGATCGCGACCCGGCGCGGCAACAAGCAGGCCGACATGGTCGCCAAGACCCTGGAGAACTGGGCGATCCGGGACGTCGGCGACCGCCCGCACAAGCTGTTCCTGCACTTCTTCGAGTCGCCGGCCGAGATCCTCGGCGAGGACGGCAAGGTCGTCGGCCTGCGCACCGAGCGCACCGCCCTGGACGGCACCGGCAACGTGAAGGGCACCGGCGAGTTCAAGGACTGGGACGTCACGGCGGTCTACCGCGCGGTCGGCTACCTCTCCGACAAGCTGCCCAAGCTGCCCTGGGACCTCGACTCGGGCACGGTCCCGGACCAGGGCGGCCGGGTCGTCCAGGAGAACGGCGAGCACCTGCGGTCGACGTACGTCACCGGCTGGATCCGGCGGGGTCCGGTGGGCCTGATCGGGCACACCAAGGGCGACGCCAACGAGACGGTGTCGAACCTGCTGGACGACTACGCGAACGGCCGTCTGCAGACGCCCGCCTCGCCCGCCCCCGAGGCCGTGGAGGCGTTCCTCGCCGAGCGCGAGGTCCGCTTCACCACCTGGGAGGGCTGGTACAAGCTGGACGCCGCCGAGAAGGCGCTGGGCGAGCCGCAGGGCCGCGAGCGCGTGAAGATCGTCGAGCGCGAGGACATGCTCCGGGAGAGCGGCGCGTGAGCGCCGGCCGATGACACCCGAGGGTCCGGGGTCCGCCCCGGACCCTCCGGCATGCCCGGGGCCGGTCAGACCGTGACGACGATCTTGCCCACCTGGCCGCCCGCCTCCATGGAGCGGTGCGCCTCGACGATCTCGTCCAGGCCGAACACCCGGTCCACGACGGGTTCGAAGGCGCCGGTGCGCAGGCCGGAGGCGACGAACGCCTCGGCGCGGCGCAGGCGTACGGGGTCCCTGGTCGTCTCGTGCACGGTGTAGGTCCGCATGTTCAGCGCGGGCATGCCGAGCGTGATCCCCGGATAGGGGGTCGGCTCGCCGCTGAGCACTCCGTAGACGAAGAGCGTGCCGCCGGGAGCGACCGCCTCGGCCAGGCCGATCACGCCCGGGCCGGCCACGGCGTCGAGGACGAACTCGGCCCCGCGTCCCGCGGTCGCGTCGAGCACGCGCTCCGCCACGTCCTCCTCGTCGGTGACGATCACCTGGGCCGCCCCGGCCTTCAGCAGCGCGTCCCGCTTCGCGGCGGTGCGGGTGGTGGCGATCGGCACCGCCCCGATCCGGTGGGCGACCTCGATCGCGGCCAGTCCCACGCTGCTGGACGCGGCGGTCAGCACGACCGTGTCGCCGGGGCGCGCCCCGCCGACCTCGGCGAGTGCCCCGTACGCGGTCAGACAGGACATCCACACCGCCACGCGGCGGCCTCCGCCGAGGTCGGGACGGCCCGACAGGACAACGCCCCGAACCTGGACTTCAATGGTCTGCATGGGTGTTCGACGCGGGACGAACCACCACCACCGCGGGACGGCGGCCGCCGCGGCGGCCCTGGCTCCGCTCCTGCTGATCGGCCAGGCCGTGCCCGGCGTCGCCGCCGCTCCCCCACCGCAGCCACCGCCCCAGCTCACCCGGGCGGACGTGGACGCCGCCGTCGGCACGTTGGACGCTTCGGTGCGGGACGGGATGGACAAGACGGGCGTGCCGGGCGTCGCGGTCGCCGTGGTCCATCAGGACCGGGTCGTCCACCTGCGGGGGTTCGGGGAGCGCCGGACCGGGCAGTCCGCGCCCGTCGACCCGGACACGGTGTTCCAACTGGCCTCCCTGTCCAAGCCGTTGGCGTCGACCGTGGTGGCCGGCGCGGTCGGTGACAAGGTGATCGACTGGGACGACCCGGTCGCGGAGCACCTGCCCGGCTTCGCGCTCAAGGACCGATGGGTGAGCGAACACGTCACCGTCGCCGATCTGTTGGCGCACCGCAGCGGGCTGCCCGACCACGCCGGGGACCTCTTGGAAGACCTCGGCTACGACCGGTCGTACATCCTCGGCCGGATGCGGTACGAGCCGCTGACGCCGTTCCGGGACAGTTACGCCTACACGAACTTCGGGGTCACCGCGGCCGGTGAGGCCGTCGCCGACGCGAAGGACACGACCTGGGAGAAGCTCTCCGAGGACACGCTGTACGGTCCCGCCGGCATGAACTCCACCAGTTCCCGCTTCGACGACTTCGCCGCGGCCCGCAACAAGGCCGTCACCCACGTCAAGGCCGCCGACGGCACCTGGGAGCCCCGGTTCGTGCGCGACGCCGACGCCCAGTCGCCCGCGGGCGGGGCGAGTTCGACCGCGCGGGACATGTCGCGCTGGCTGCGGCTGCAGCTGGCGAACGGCGAGCTGGGCGACGAGCGGATCATCCCGGCCGAGCCGCTGGAGCACACGCACGTCCCCGCCGTCGTCTCCAATCCGCCGCCCGCACCCGCCGGCCGCGCGGGCTTCTACGGCCTGGGCTGGAACGTGAGTTACGACGATCTCGGCCGCCTGCGGCTGAGCCACTCCGGTGCCTTCGCGCTGGGCGCGAACACCAACGTGACCATGCTGCCCGGCGAACAACTCGGCATCGTCGTGCTCACCAACGGCGAGGCGGTGGGCCTCGCCGACTCCATCGCGCTGAACTTCCTGGACACGGCCCAGCACGGCAGGCCGACGGCGGACTGGCTCGACCTGGCCGGCAAGGTCTACGAGCAGGAGCAGCAGGCGGCCCGCTCCCCCACCGACTACGCCAAGCCCCCGGCGGACGCCGGCGCCGCCCGCGCGGCCACCGTCTACACCGGCACCTACGCCAACGACTACTACGGCCCGCTGACCGTCACCGCGGCCGACGACACCCTCACGCTGCGGCTGGGACCGAAACCGACGACGTTCCGGCTGTCCCACTACGACGGTGACACCTTCAGCTTCGAGACGGTGGGCGAGAACGCGAGCGGTCCGTCCGGCATCACCTTCCGCGACGTCAAGGACGGGAAGGCGGCCCGGGTCACCGTCGAGGCCTTCGACGAGAACGGTCTGGGAACGTTCACGCGCGACTAGCCGCACCGCCCCGCGCGGTGAACCCCGCGCCGTGAACAGGGCCCGCCCCGGATGGTGGGCGGGCCCTGTTCGGTCAGCCATTGTGCGGGGTCCGTCTCCCGAGGGACAGGAGTGAACGCCCGCCGTCTGGAGTGACCGGCGCGCACCCCGGGTGCGGGGCGCACGCCCCGTCTGCGGTGCGGCCCATGCGGCGCGCTACGGAACATCTCGGCCGGCACGACGACGGCCGAGTCGCCGGCGATGCACTGGATCCGTCCCCAGCCGCGCTCCCGCATCCGGGGCAGGTCGGCGCGGATCAGCCGGACGCCCGCCAGGACGTCGGTCTCGAAGTAGCGCCGCCACTCGTCGTCGCTGATCTCCAGCGGTCTTGGCCGCGCCCTCCTCGGTGCCGCAGGTCCGCGGCGACGGCCACGAACTCCCCGCCCGGCACCTCTGTCCGCGGCCGTTCCACGCTCTCGTCGCCCACCCGGGCGCCGGGCGCCGGCACGGGCGAGTCCGGCGGGGATCGCCGCTCCGATGCCCTGGGAGCAACCGGTCACCAGGGCCGTCCGCCCGGAGAGATCCACCTGCATGAGGTCACTCCTTGTGGTGACGCCCGCCGCGCAGCCGGCCGGCGTGACCGGCCGGCTCGGCGGGGCGCCGGAGTCAACCGCGGGGCGGCTGGGCGCGGCCGGTCCGGTCGGGGGACCCCGGGTGATCGTCGGCACGGGTGGGCAGCGATACTGAAAGGCGCTCCTGCCCCCACCCCAGATGGACTCATGCCGACCTCCCCCACCGTCCGTCCCGCCCTTCCCTCCACGGTGTGGCTGGCCCGCGGCCGCCACCCGGGGCCCGCCCCGCTGGACGCACTCCGCGGCCATCTGCAGCGGCTCAAGGACGCGGGCACCATCGACGACTTCCTGGAGCCGTCCGAGGCGGAAACCGCCCCGGAGCGGGTCCTCGAAGCCCGCTGGCGGGTTCCCGAGGGCGTGACCGTCCGGGCCAGACTCACCCTCGCCCCCGAAGCGGCGGACACCGGGGTGGAGTGGGTGCTGACGGCGGAGGCGGAAGACACGTGGGACCAGCGGTGGCCCTCCCCCGCCGCCGTGTTCTGGCCCGACACGCCGGATGCCGAGTGGGACCACGACGTCCCCACCGGGCTGCGCCTGCGGGACGTCAACCGCCTCCCGGCCGAGGACAAGGCCATGCGGCGGCTGTTCCGGGACGCCGTGCGCGGCAGCTGGAACATCCACGTCGTCGTGCACGAGGCGATGACACCGGACGACCGCGGCCGAAGGCCGCTGACCCCGCTGTTCCCGGAGAGCCTGCGGCACCGGGTGGTCGAGCACCGCGCCGCTCCGCAGCAGCTGCGCGCCGTGAACTGGGCCCTGAAGGAGTGCGGCGTGCAGGTGCCGCGGGGCGGCGCCGTGGTCCTGCCCGCGGGGCCCGGTCCGGCCGGCCGCGGCGACGCCGACGAGTTCGCCGTACGCAGTGTCTTCCTCGACGGCTCCGAGCCGTCCGACCTGGTCGACGCGGTGACCCGGTTCGCCGCGTCGCCGAGGCCGCTGCCGGACGGGGCGCAGGACGCCGTGACCGCACTGCGGGAGCAGTGGCATCTGCTGACGGTGGAGGAGGAGCTGGCCCGCGAGCGGGAGCTCGTCGCCCTGTACGCCGAGGCGCTGGACGCCATGACGAAGTCCCGGGACCTGTACCGGGAGGCCGCCGAACGGGCCCACGAGGCGCTGGCCGCGTACCGCGAGACCGTGGCCGCCCTGCCCGGACCGCCGCAGCCGCCGGCCACGCCCGCCGCGTCCCCGCTCCAGCAGCTGACCCGCACCCTGGAACGCCTCAAGGGCGCCGCGAAGACGAAGGGCACCCCCTAGAAGTCCCACGGGACGTGTGAGCCGCCCGGGTCTGGATACGCGGTTGCGACGGCACCGGTCCGTCCCGGAAGGCACCTACGACATGGGCAGTCACCACCCTCCACGTGACGGGGCAGCACCCCGTCACCGGTCCGAGACGACGCTCCGCGTCAATGGCGAACCGCACACGCTGACCGTCGACCACCGGCGTGTCCTGCTGGACGTCCTGCGCGAGGATCTCGATCTGTGCGGCGCCAAGAAGGGCTGCGATCACGGCCAGTGCGGCGCCTGCACGGTCCTGGTGGACGGGCGGCGGCTCAACAGCTGTCTGCTGCTCGCGGTCACACTGGACGGCTGCGAGATCACGACCGTGGAGGGGCTCGCCGGTGACGGCGAGGACCTGCATCCGCTGCAGCGGGCCTTCCTGGACCGTGACGCCTTCCAGTGCGGGTACTGCACCCCGGGCCAGATCTGTTCCGCGCTCGGCGTGCTCGCCGAGGCCTCGGCCGGCCATCCCTCGCACGTCACCGACCCGGCGACGCCCTCGGGCGGGCCCGTGCCGCTGGACCGGGACGAGATCCGGGAGCGGCTGAGCGGGAACCTCTGCCGCTGCGGGGCGTATCCGCGCATCGTCGACGCGGTCCAGGACGTGATCCCGTGAGGACCTTCGACTACGTCCGGGCCGGCAGCCTGGAGGAGGCCGCCGACGCGTTCGCCGCCCGGCCCGGCGCCCGGTACCTCGCAGGCGGCACCAACCTGGTCGACCTGATGAAGCTCGGCGTGGAGCGGCCCGCCGCCCTCGTCGACATCAGCCGGCTGCCGCTCGACACGGTGGAGGAACTGCCCGACGGGTCGCTGCGGATCGGCGCGACGGTCCGCAACAGCGACCTCGCGGCCCATCCCGCCGTCCGGGACCGCCGGCCCGCGCTGTCCCAGGCGGTGCTGGCGGGCGCCTCGGGACAGCTGCGCAACGCGGCCACCACGGGCGGCAACCTGCTCCAGCGCACCCGCTGCCCCTACTTCCAGGACGTGGCCAAGGCGTGCAACAAGCGCGAGCCGGGCAGCGGCTGCGGCGCCCTGGACGGCGTGCACCGTGATCACGCGGTGCTGGGCCACTCGCCGTACTGCGTCGCCACCCACCCGTCGGACATGGCGGTGGCGCTGGCCGCCCTGGACGCCCGCGTCGAGCTGTACGGCCCCGAGGGCGCCCGGAGTGTCGCGGCGGCCGGCTTCCACCGGCTGCCCGGGGACCGGCCGGAGCGGGACACCGAGATCCGGCCCGGCGAGATCGTCACGGGCGTGGTGCTCCCGGCGGCCACCGCGGGCGTGCCGTCCGCCTATCGCAAGGCCCGGGACCGGGCGTCGTACGCCTTCGCGCTCGCCTCCGTGGCCGCCGTGGTGCAGGTGGAGGACGGTGTCGTCACGCGGGCCGGGATCGCGTTCGGCGCGCTGGCGCACCGGCCCTGGCGGGCCCGGCGGGCCGAGGAGGCGCTGGTGGGCGCGGCGCCCACCGAGGCCGCCTTCGAGCACGCCGTCGACCTCGAACTGTCCGCCGCGCGGCCGCTGCGGGACAACGCCTACAAGGTGCCGCTGGCCCGCGGTCTCGCCCTGGACGTCCTGGGCCGGCTCACCGCGGCGGCCAGGACCTGAATCCGCTCCACCCCGAGGAGGACTCCATGGCCAGCGTCCCGACCGCCGCGGGCGCGCCCGCCGAGCGCAGGGAAGGGCGCGAGAAGGTCACCGGCGCCGCCCGCTATGCCGCCGAGCGGCCCCGGCCCGGCCGGCTCTACGCCCGGCCGGTGCCCGCCACCATCGCCCGCGGCCGGGTGACCGCCATCGACACCGCCGCCGCGCTGGAGGTGCCCGGGGTCCTGACCGTGCTCTCCCACGAGAACGCGCCCCGGCTGTCCGAGCCGGACGATCCCACGCTCGCCGTGCTGCAGGACGCGCGGGTCCCCCACCGCGGCTGGTTCGTGGCCCTGGTGGTGGCCGAGACCCCGGAGGCGGCCCGCGCCGGTGCCGCCGCGCTCCGCGTCGGCTACGCCGTGGAGGACCACGACGTGACCCTCACCGCCGCGCACCCGGGCGCGTACGTCCCCGAGAAGGCCAACGGCGGCCACCCGGCCCGTACCGAGAGCGGCGAGCCGGATGCCGCGTTCGGCTCCTCGGCCGTACGGGTGGACGTCGGCTACCGGGTGCCGCCGCTGCACAACCACCCCATGGAGCCGCACGCCACCACCGCCGACCGGGACGGCGAGCGGCTGACCGTGCACAACTCCAGCCAGGGCTCGACGCTCGTGCGCGCCACGCTGGCCGCGCTGTTCGGGCTGCCCGAGGAGCGGATCACGGTCGTCGCCGAACACGTCGGCGGCGGTTTCGGGTCCAAGGGCACGCCCCGGCCCGACGTGGTGCTCGCCGTCATGGCCGCCCTGCACACCGGACGGCCCGTCACCGTCACCCTGCCCCGGCGCTTCCTGCCCACCGTCGTCGGACACCGGGCCCCCACCCTGCACCGGGTACGCCTCGGGGCCGGGGCCGACGGCCGGCTCACCTCGGTCATCCACGAGGTCACCACCCACACCTCGCGCGTGAAGGAGTTCGTGGAACAGGCCGCGGTACCCGCGCGCGTCATGTACGCCACACCGCACCTGCGCACCCTCCACCACGTGGTCCCGCTCGACGTGCCGTCACCGTCCTGGATGCGCGCCCCGGGCGAGGCGCCCGGCATGTACGCGCTGGAGTCGGCGATGGACGAGCTCGCGGGCGCGCTCGGCATGGATCCGGTGGAGCTGCGGATCGTCAACGAACCCGACTCCGAGCCCGGCAGCGGCAAGCCCTTCAGCAGCAGGCATCTCGTGGAGTGCCTGCGTGAGGGCGCCCGCCGTTTCGGCTGGTCCAAGCGCGACCCGCGCCCCCGCTCCCGGCGCGACGGGCCGCTGCTCATCGGTTCGGGCGTGGCCGCCGCGACCTACCCCGTCATGGTGTCGCCGTCGACCGCCGAGGCCCGCGCGCTGCCCGACGGGGAGTTCCTGGTCCGGGTCAACGCCACGGACATCGGCACGGGAGCCCGTACGGTCCTCGCGCAGATCGCGGCCGACGCGCTCGGCGTGGAGCTGGAGCGGGTCCACATCCAGGTGGGCAGCAGCGATCTGCCCGCGGCCCCGCTCGCGGGCGGCTCGTCGGGCACCGCCTCCTGGGGCTGGTCCGTCCACCAGGCATGCACGGAGCTGGCGGCACGCCTGGCCGGGCACACCGGGCCGCTGCCCGGGGAGGGGCTCGCGGTCCGCGCCGACACGGCCGGGAAGGCCGACGCCGACAGCCCCTGGGCGCGGCACGCGTTCGGCGCGCACTTCGCCGAGGTCGCCGTCGATCCGGTGACCGGCGAGGTCCGGGTCCGGCGCCTGCTGGGGGTGTACGCCGCCGGACGCATCCTCAACGCCCGTACCGCGCGGTCCCAGTTCGTCGGCGGGATGACCATGGGCCTCGGCATGGCGCTGACCGAGGGCTCCACGACGGACGCCGCGTTCGGCGACTTCCCGGAGTCCGACCTGGCGTCGTACCACGTGCCCGTGCACGCGGACGTCCCGGACGTGGAAGCGCACTGGGTGGACGAGGACGACCCCCATCTCAACCCGATGGGCAGCAAGGGGATCGGCGAGATCGGCATCGTCGGCACCGCGGCCGCGATCGGCAACGCCGTCCACCACGCGACCGGTGTCCGGCTGCGCGAACTGCCGCTCACCCCGGACCGGGTGCTGAGCGCACTCGCGGACCGGGGCGAGGGGACGACGGACCGGTAGGCGAGGTCAGTCGGCCACGCGGTTGGCCTCCGCCAGCGGCAGCACCGGTTCGCGGCGCGGAGGCTGCGCCGCGAGGCGGGCGAACAGGGCCGTCAGCGCGGACAGCGAGGCGACGACGGCGGCCGTACCGGCGAGCCAGGCCGGGGCGAGGGCGAGTTCCAGGGCCCGGGACAGTCCGGCCGAGTGCACCAGCCTGCCCTCGAACAACTGGCCCGCCGCGAGCGCCGCGGGCACCACGACCGCCGCGACGAGCGTGGGCAGGGTCGGCCGTACGGCCAGCAGGAGCGCCAGGAACACGCACAGGACGGACACGCCGAGGGCGAATCCGTAGACCCGGACGGAGGCGTCGTCCCGGTGCAGCGGGAAGCTGAGCAGACCGCACAGCACGAGCACCAGGACGGCGAGCCGGGTCGGGCGGAAGGCGGGCCGGGCCGCCCGGCGGGAGTCGGCCGGGCGTGCGGGCCGGGCGGCCATCACGCCGAGCCCGAGCGGGCCGCCGGTCACGCCGGACGGCTGCGCGGGCTCCTCCCGCAGCAGCTGCTCCGACGTCGGCAGGTCCGCGACGGTCTGCCGCTCCTCGGCCAGCCGCCCGATGAGGTCGACGAGTTCCTCCACGGGCCGGCCGGCGGCCGCCGCGCGCACCGCCTCCTCGCCGCAGTGGGGTTCCAGCGGGGTCCGGTGCAGCAGCGCCAGCAGCCGGGTCACGTCTCCGACCGGGCGGCACTCGGCCGCCGCGCGGATCGCCTCGTCCGCGCTGGCCACGTCCCGCGGCGGCCGGGTCAGCAGGGTCACGAGCCGGGTGACGTCCTCCACGGACCGGTCCACGCCGACCGCGCGGAGCGCGGAGACCGTCGCCTCCGCGTACTCGGGCGACTGCTCCAGCAGCGTGATGAGGTGGGCGATGTCCTCCAGGGGCCGGTCGGCCACGGCGGCACGCACCAGTTCGTCGACCGGGTCGCCGTGCTCGGAAACGGCCCGGCCGGTGGTGCCGGTCGATTCGGAGGGGGGTATGGCGGTGGGATTCGACTCGGGTGAGAAAGGGCCGGTGGTCATGGGTCGCTCCAGGGGATGGGTGCGGCCGCGTGTGACACCCCCGACGTGCGACACACGACGTTACGTTGACCATTACTAGGCGCCCCCGACCCGGCGTGCCACTCGGGTGACCCACCGGTATGAGGGCGGCGCCCGCCGGCGCGTCACACGCCGGCCGCTCCCCCTTCGGCGGACCGGACGGCGTTCGGCAGGCAATACCGGGGCCGGGAGCGGGAATCCGGGAAGAGGCGGACGCACCACGCGGCCCGCCCTGACGAGGAGGATCCGCCCGTGGACACGACCACCGCAGTGCTCGTCGGCGTCGCGATCCTCGCCGCCCTGGCACTGGCCGCCGCCATCGTCCTGCTGGTGCGGCTGGTACGGGCCCGGCGCGGTCTGCGGCGAGCGGGACTCCCCACCGGCCCGCGCTGGGTCTTCTGGGGTGCCCTGGCGTACTTCGTACTGCCGGTCGACCTGCTGCCCGACCCGGTGTACCTGGACGACATCGGCGTACTGCTTCTGGCGCTGCGTACCCTGCGCGCCTCCCCCGGCAAGGCCGGCTCCGAGGCCCCCAGCCGGATGTGATGACGCACCGTGACGAAACCATTCACCCGTTCGATTCGTATAAGTCTCTGGGAGCCCGAGAAGTCGGCGGACCAAGGGGGGCCGCGGGGCGACCGCCGTTCCGATCGAGCAGCACCGGTGAGGGAGAGACGATGCAACCGTTCGCGCTCAACTACGCACGTCCGGCAGCGGAGTGGGAGACCACCACCCCGTATGTCTACGACTCCGGGCTGCAGTTGAACGTGCTCCGTGACGGGCGGATCGCGGCCTGCGACCGCGCCCTGATGAGGGACCTGGGGACCACGACGTCCACCGCGGGCTCCAAGACGCACTTCGACGACTGAACACGGGCTCGCGACGATGACCGTGTTGATTCTGACCAGCGAAGAGGACGTGACCGCGGACATGGTGGTCGTGCACCTCAACGCGTCCGCGACTCCGGTGGTCCGGCTCGATCCCGCCGACCTGACCGGCGGGGTCGGGCTGTCCGGCGAGTACGCGCACGGAGCGTTCCGCGGCCATCTGTCGGCCGCGGGCCGCCTGGTGAGCGTCGACGGGCTGCGTTCCGTCTGGGTGCGCAGGCCCGGCGCGCCGGCCGCCCGGGCCGCCGCGCCCTCCTCCTGGCTGACCGAGGAGGCCTCCCAGGCGCTCTACGGCATGCTCCGGGGCAGCGACGCGCGCTGGATGAACCACCCCGACGCGGCCCGCCGGGCCCGGTACAAGCCCTGGCAGCTGCGTCTGGCGCAGCGCTCGGGCCTGCCCGTGCCGGCCACGCTCATCACGACGTTCCCGCAGGCGGCCCGCGAGTTCGCGGACCGCTACCCGGACCTGGTGGTCAAGCCGGTCTCCGGCGCCCATCCGCAGGATCCGCCCCGCGCGGTCCCGACCAGCCGGATCGCTCCGGACGCCGACTTCTCGGCCGTCGCCTACGGTCCCACGCTGCTGCAACGGCGGATCGCCAAGCGGGCCGACATCCGTCTCACCGTGGTGGGCGACCGGTTGCTGGCCGCCCGCAAGGCGACCGCCGAGGACGCGGATCCGGCCGAGGTGGACGTCCGGTTCGCCGTGAACCCCGCGCCCTGGCGGCCCGCCGATGTTCCGCAGCGCGTCGCCGACGCCGTCCGGGCGTACGTCCGGGACGCGGAACTGGCTTACGGTGCCTTCGACTTCGCGGAGGACGCGGACGGCACCTGGTGGTTCCTGGAGTGCAATCAGTCGGGACAGTTCGGCTTCGTCGAGGTGGACACGGGCCAGCCGATCGCGCGCAGCGTCGCGCAGTGGCTGGCGCGTCCCGGAGCCAGGCCGCGGGCCCGGGCCGGCGGCGCGGACACGGCGGTGCGCTGAGGCCGGCGGGAGGGCGGGCGGTCGCCTGGGCCGGCGGTGGCCCGGCTTCCCGGGACGGCTGCGGTCAGGGGTGCGCGCGGGTGCCGGTCAGTACGGGCGCGGGCCGGGCAGGGCCGCCCGCTGCCATCCCGCGCCCGGGGACGCCGGTCGTTCGGCGGGCAGGCCCGGGCCGGGGCCGAAGGACTGCAGCGGGCGCATGACGTACTCCAGTTCCCTGGTCACGCGCTCGGCCTCCCTGCGGGTCTGAGCGGGGACGTCGCCGCGCTCCGCGACGAGTCGGTCGTAGATGGGGGAATCCTGGAACACCCGTCAACGCGCCTTTCGTGTCACTGCCCATCAGCACGGGCACGACTGCCGAGTGTAGGCGCCCCCACCCACAAGAGGGCCAATTCCGGCGGAGGTCTTGACGCGACCGCCACACGTACGCTGCGCTCAGGCTCCGGTCGTCGAGCCGGGACGGACGATCATGAGTACGGTCACGGTCGCCCACAGCAGGTTGAACACGCCGGTGAACATGCCCAGTTGGACCGTGCTGCCCCGCTCGACGGGCTGCTCGGCGGTCAACTGCTCCAGGAGTTCGTCCTGACGGGGCAGGACGAAGGCGACCAGGACGCCGGCGGCCGCGGCCGTCAGGGCGATGGACGTCACAAGCCAGCCGTCGCCCAGCACGCCCATCGCGGCCGCGGTGGCGAATCCGAGGACGGGCACGGCGAGTCCGAGGCCGGAGTAGACACGGCAGATGCGGTGCAGCAGCCGTACGGTGCCGACCCCCACCGCGTCCGGTCCGTCGGCGCCGGTGTGGGCGCGGCGTGCGGCGGGCGGGAACATGCTGGCCGCGACGGTGACGGGGCCCACGGCCACGATGGCCGCCAGGACGTGCAGGGTCAGCAGGAACTTGGTCATGGGGTGGTGTGTCCTCCGGGGCTGCGGTCGGTGGTGCCCGGCCCACCCTAGGAAGCCGACGAGTGATCACACAGAGGCGGAAACGACAGGTTCCAACGGATTCCCGCCAACGCCCTGAACAGTGAGGTGGGACGCACTTCTCCGTTTCCGTACGGGCGCACGGACGTGGCGGGAATCCGCCTATCGTGGCGTTCATGCACACGGTGGCGATCCTGGCTCTCGATCACGTGGTGCCGTTCGACATGGCGGCGCCCCTGCAGACCTTCGACTGGACGCGGCTGCCCGACGGCCGCCGTCCCTACCGGGTGCGCCTGTGCGCCGAGTCGCCGGAGGTCCGCGCGGACTGCGGTTTCGGGCTGCGGATCGACCGGGGGCTGGAGGCGCTGGCCGACGCCGACACCGTCATCGTGCCGGGCTGCTCCCCGGAGGGCGCGCCGCCGTCCCCCGCCGTGCTGACGGCGCTGCGGCAGGCCGCCGAGGCGGGCACCCGGATCGCGTCCGTGTGCGTGGGCGCCTTCGTGCTGGCCGAGGCCGGACTGCTGGACGGACTCGGCGCCACCACGCACTGGGTGGCCGCCGACGCGCTGGCCCGCCGGTTTCCACGCGTCGACGTACGGCCGGACGTGCTGTACGTGGACAACGGGCAGATCCTCACCTCGGCCGGGGCCGCCGCCGCCCTGGACATGTGTCTGCACATGATCCGCCGGGACCTGGGGTCGGCCGTCGCCGCGCACGCCGCCCGGATGTCGGTGATGCCGCTGGAACGGGAGGGCGGGCAGGCCCAGTTCATCGTGCACGCCTACCCGCCGGTGCCGCGGGGTTCGGCGCTGGAGCCGCTCCTGGAGTGGATCGAGGACAACCTGGCGCAGGACCTCACCCTGCCGGCGCTGGCGGCCCGCTCCGGCATGAGCGAGCGCACCTTCGGCCGCCGCTTCCGCGAGCAGACGGGCACCACTCCCCTGCAGTGGCTGCTGCGGGCCCGGGTACGGCGGGCCCAGTACCTGCTGGAAAGCAGCGACCACCCGGTGGAGCGGATCGCGCGACAGGCGGGGTTCGGTTCCCCGACCTCGTTTCGCGAACGGTTCCGCCGGGTGGTCGGCACCACACCGCAGGCGTACCGGGCCGCGTTCCACGCCAGGGCGGACGCGGCCCCCGAGGCGCGCTCCTAGAGCCCGGCGGCTCGGGGACGGCAGCGCGTCACACGGCCAGCCGCAGCCCGTCCTCCCCGTCCGCGTCCGACGGGGTGGGGGCCGTGCGCCCGGCGGCGATGAGCAGGCTGTCCGCCTTGGCGACCGCCTCGTGGATGTCGGTGGCCCCCATCATCACGCAGAGCGTGTAGGTGACATCCTCCAGTTCACGTGCCGTCGCCTGCTTCTCCCTCTCCGCCTGAGCGATCCGCAGCGATGCGTAACGAGTCAGCAGCTTTCTGACGACCTTCGGATCCGGAACGAGCACGTAGCGCCCCTCTCTCGCGTTTTCACCGCGTATGCCCGAACGACGGCGGACCATTCATCTCCGTCGCAGCCCGGCGGGCGATTGGCGCGATTCCATCACTTCCCGCCCGGCCGTCCGCGCCGGCGGCCCGCGCCACGCCGGTGGACGGGCGCGACCCGCTCGCCTCGCGCCCGCCGCCGGCGTACGCCGTCAGGCGGCCTGCCCGCTGTGCAGTGCGGTGTACGCTCCGCCCCGGCGCAGGAGTTCCTCGTGCGTGCCGATCTCCCGGATCCGGCCGTCCCCCATCACCACGATGCGGTCGGCGCCCCGCACGGTGGACAGGCGGTGCGCCACCACGAACGTGGTGCGTCCGCGCAGCAACCGGGCGAGCGCCTGCTGGACGAGCGCCTCCGACTGCGTGTCCAGGGCGGAGGTCGCCTCGTCCAGGACGAGTACCCGGGGGTCGCGGATCAGGGCGCGGGCGATGGCCAGGCGCTGCCGCTGCCCGCCGGAGAGCCGGGCCCCGTGCTCGCCGACCAGGGTGTCGAGGCCTTGCGGCAGCCGGTCGACGAACTCCAGCGCGTTGGCGTCCCGCAGGGCCGCGCGCACCGTCTCCTCGTCGGCGTCGTCCATGCCGTAGGCGACGTTCTCGCGGATCGTGCCGTCGAAGAGGATCGACTCCTGCGGCACCACCGACACGAAGCGCCGGTAGGTGCGCAGATCGAGGGCGTTCATGTCGGTCCCGTCGAGCAGCAGCCGGCCACGGGTCGGACGGATGAAGCCGATGACGAGGTTGAGGACGGTGGACTTGCCGGCGCCGGAGGCACCGACCAGGGCGATGGTCTCCCCCGGTGTCACCGAGAGGGTGAAGTCCCGTACGGCGGGCCGGCCGCTGTCGTCGTAGGCGTGGCCCACGCCCTCGAAGGTCACGGCACCTCGTACCGAGGAGACCTGCGACTTGCCCTCGTTGTCCTCCAGTTCGGGCGCCTGGAGCACCTCTCCGACCGAACGGACCGACTCCAGGCCCTTGGTGATGACCGGGGCGAGTCCCGCCAGCGTTGTCGTGGAGTTGGTCAGGGTGGTCAGGAAGGCGCTGAGCATGACGACATCGCCCGCGGTGACGCCCCAGACGCCGTAGTACGAGACCAGCGCGGCGCCGGCCAGCACCAGCACGCCGACCACGTTGAGGACGACCCAGGCCAGCGAGCCGAAGCGGCCGTTGACCAGGTCCAGGCGCATCCCGGACGTCAGCAGCCGGCGCAGGGTGCCGTCCATGCGGCGCAGCGCCTTGCCCTCCAGGCCGTGGGCGCGGGTGACCGGGATCAGCCGGGTCATCTCCGTGACGCGGGAGGAGAGGGTCTCCACCTCGTGACGGAAGTGCTCGTTGTGGGTGCGCAGCCGGGACCTGAGGCGGGCGACGACGAGGGCGGCGGCGGGAACGACGACGAGGAAGACGGGGAGGAACTCCGGGGTGCGCACGCCGATGATGACCAGGCCGCCGATCAGGACGGTGATCGCGCCGAGCCCGTTCTCCGCGGTCTGCTGCACCATCTGCTCGACGGTCTCGACGTCCCGCACCACCTTGGCCTGCAGGACGCCGGCGCTGACGCGGGAGTGGTAGCCGATGGACAGCTGCTGCATGCGCGTGCACAGCGCGGACCTCAGGGCGGTGCCCATGCGGCGCACGCTGCCGTACAGGAGGCGGACGTACAGGAGGTGCAGCGGGTAGTTGATGAGCAGGATGAAGAGGATGACGCCGGTGCTCGTCCAGAGCCGGGAGATCGGCTGGTGCTGGACGACGGTGTCGATGAGGGACGCGGTGATCAGCGGCAGCAGCCAGATGGGGCTGTGCTTGACGGTGAACACGCCGACCGCTCCGGCCAGGCGGCGCCGGTCGGCGCGGAACAGGTACGCGAGGGTGCGTATCGGGTGTTCGCCTCGGTAGCGGTGGTCGAGGGGTCTGTCGAGCGGCGACGCCATCGGCGGTGGTCCTCCCCAGTTGCCGTCTTCAGGGCAAGCGCTTACTTCCCTGGGAGGACAGGACTACACCACGCGGTGGTGCGGGCTTGGCCGCGGGCCACGCCGCACCGGGACGGCGCGGGAGAGCGGAAGACCCGCTCCGCGGGGCACGGGCACGGGCGCGGGCACGGCGCAGGGAGCGGGGCTCCTGCCTGCCTCGGCGAGGTCGCGCGGACGGGGCGAGGCGCCTGCGTACCCCGGTGGGGTTCCGCGGACGGCGTGAGGCGTCACTCGCCGAGTGTGCGGGCGAGTTCCTTGGTCGCGCGGGCGATCTCGGCATCGTCCTCGGCCATCAGCCGCCGCAGGGCGCCGCGCCGGTCCCGGACGGCCTGGCGGGCCTTGCGCTCCCACACGACGTGGTTCTCACGGTGGTTGAGCAGCTTCGGATAGACGGCGGCCGTGTTCTCCCACTGCCGGGCGTCGGCGATGTTCCCGAGCAGGCGGATGATCTCCGCGCGGCAGGTCACGTGGGGCAGTTGGGCCAGTTCCCACAGGAAGGGCACGGTGGCGGCCGTCGCCTGCTCCACCACGAAGCCGTACTGGCAGATGCGGGTGCGCAGGTCGGTGAGGGCGGCCCGGGCGGTGTCGGGGTCGCCGCAGGCCACGCTGTTGAGGAGCAGCGGGATGGCGGCCGCGCAGCCGGTGGAGTCCTGGATCTCGCGCCACGGCACCCGGCCGAGAGCCGTCAGGGGCGTGGTCCTGGCCACCCCGGTCGGCGGCTCGTGGTGGTCGGTGCGCTCGGTGCTCTGCTGATGCGTCGGAGCGGTGCGCATGGCGTGAGGCCTTTCCGCGGCGGTCATGTCGGAGGGGGCGGGCAGGTCGACAGCCTGGCCCAGACGGTCTTGCCGGCCGGGGGCCTCAGGGTCCAGCCCCACTCCTCGGCCAGGGTGTCGACGATGAACAGGCCCCGGCCGTGCTCCCGGAGATCGGAGCAGTCGGTGGCCGTGAGCTCGGGCGGGTTCTCACCGGGGTCGGAGACGGTGAGCAGCACATGGGCGGGGTCGAGCAGGATCCCCAGCCACACCTCCGCCTCGGCCGCGCGGGCGCGGGGTACCGCGTGTTCCACGGCGTTGGCCGCGAGTTCGGTGATCACGAGGGCGGCGTCGTCGCTCCGGTGGCCGAGCGACCAGCAGCCCAGGGTGTCCCGGGTGAAGGACCGGGCCAGGGCGAAACCCTCCCCGCTGCATCTGATGCGCAGCGCGGCGGCGTCCGGGCGGTGGCCCGCGGGTGCCGGTCCGAGGGGCGGGCGCCCACCGTGGTCCGCCGAGCGCGGCCGCGGCAGGAGTTCACCGGCCGGGGCCGCCGCACCACCTGCTCCGGCCGCAGCCCGGTCCGGCTGCCGGAGCACGTGGTTCGCAGGTGATGACACGGCATCTCCCTGATGCGACGTCAAGACGGGGCGCCATCGGTGGGGTTGACGCTGTGGCTATTATCCACGCTGAAAGCGCCCGTGTGCAATTGCACGAGAAATTGCACGAAAGACGGGTGGGACGCGAGGGGTCGGGGGAACCCGGCCGGTTCCACCGGGGGTGGCCGGGCACCGTGCCCGGCGAAGAACGTGAACAGCAAGGAGACTGCGATGCCACCAGTACGGAACGGGGTGCGGGCGAGTTCGCTGGACGCCCGATGGACGAAGAGCCGGCACAGCAACGCCGAGGGAAACTGTGTCGAAGTGGCCACACTGGTCGACGGAGCCATCGCGATGCGCAACTCCCGTGACCCCGACGGGCCGGCGCTCGTCTACACACCGGCCGAGGTGGCGGCGTTCATCGCCGGAGCCAAGGAGGGCGAGTTCGACCATCTGCTGTGAGGCGGCGGTCAACTCCCTTGTGTGTACGGACGGATGCGGTGCGACACGGCCGAGTGCGATAATCTAAGACGTCTCTGTGCCGGTTTCACTGGGAGTCAGGATGTCCGCCGAGTCGCATCGCATCTCCCGTCTGCAGCCCTACCTGGACCGGCCCGAGCCGGCCCCGACCCTGCTCAAGATGCTGGTCGGCGTGCAGCTGGCGGGCTTCCGCGAGGATGCCGGCTTTGCCCAGGAACAGGCGGCACGGGAGCTCGGGTTCAGTGCCGCGAAGCTCTCCCGCATCGAGTCGGGCAAGGGCCGACGGCCCCCCGCGGAGAACGACGTCCGCGCCCTGCTGGCGCTGTACCGCACCGACGACTACGAGGCGTCGGTGCTCCTCAGGCTGCTCCGGCGCGCCGGTGAACCAGGGTGGTGGCAGCGCTACGACAAGCGGCTGATGCCCGAGTGGTTCGACCGTCTGGTCGGCCTGCAGGAGGCGGCGGCCGCCATCCGTACGTTCGAGATCCAGTACGTGCCGGGTCTGTTGCAGACGCCGGACTACACCCGGGCGGTGGTGGAGCGCGGTCTGCCCTCGGCCGCCGAGAGCGAGGTGCGGCGCCGGGTCCAACTGCGCACCCGCAGGACGCAGTTGCTGGAGCGGGTGGACGCTCCGCAGCTGTGGGCGATCCTCGACGAATCGGTGCTGCTGCGGATCCTGGGCAGCCGTGAGGTGATGCGGGACCAGCTCGAGCACCTGATCAGGATGGCTCAGCGCCCCCATGTGACCGTCCAGATCGTGCCGCTGGACGTCACGAACGCGTCGGCGCCGTCCTTCCCGATCACCTACCTCCGCTTCGGCGGTCTCGATCTGCCCGACGTGGTCTACCTGGAGCACATCAAGAGCGCCAACTTCCTGGAGGACCGCGACGAGACGGAGGAGTACCGCCTCGCCCTGGACCGGCTGGCCGACGAGGCGCTCGAACCCCGGGAGTCCCTGGGCTTGCTGCGCCAGACCCTGGAGCAGCGCTACGGCGAGTGAGCGCCCCTCGGACACACGGCGGATACAAGGCAGTACGTGTCGGATGTGCGGAACGCCCCTCACGGGACCACTGAGGTCGCCGGAGGGGCGTCTTCACGTCCGGCGGCCGGCCACCAGGACTAGGGAAGGCGGGCCACGCCGCCGAACTCGATCCACTCGTGCGTGGCCTGGCGGGGCGCCACCTCGGAGTCGGGCCGCCAGGTGGAGACCTCCACCAGGCCCGGGTCGAGGATCTCAAGGCCCTCGAACCACTCGGCGACGTCCTTCTCCTGGCGCACCCGGCCCCAGTGCCCCTGGGTCGCCTGTGCCATGAAGTCGGTGACGAACTCACGGACCTTGGGGTCCTCGCTGACCAGCTGGCACATCACCAGGTAGCTGCCGGGGACGAGCCGTTCGGTGACGCGGCGGATCACCGCGAGGGGGCCGTCCGTGTCGCTGTCGGGGATGCAGTGCATCACCGAGTTGAAGAGGAGGGCGACCGGCTGGGAGAAGTCGATCAGCCGCTCGGTGTCCGGGTGCGCGAAGATCGCGTCGGTCTCCCGCATGTCCGCGTGGATGACGGCGGTGCGGTCGTCCTGCTCCAGCAGGGCCCGGCCGTGGACCAGCACCATCGGGTCGTTGTCGACGTAGACGACGCGCGAGGCCGGGTCGACACGCTGGGCGACCTGGTGGACGTTCTCCTGGGTGGGCAGGCCGGAGCCGTGGTCCAGGAACTGCCGGATGCCGTGCTCCGCCGCCAGCACCCTCACGACGCGCTGCAGGAAACGCCTGTTGTTCACGGCGAGGTGGCGGGTGCTGGGAACGACCTTGTCGAGTTCCTCGCACGCCGCCCGGTCGGCCGCGTAGTTGTCCTTGCCGCCCAGGTAGTGGTCGTACATCCGTGCGGCCGTGGGTACCGTGGCGTCGATCGACGTGGACAGTTGCTTACCGGTCTGCATCTTTCCCCCAGCTTCGTGCCGCGCCAACTGGCCTGGCAGGACAGGGAGTCCATCCTAGGGACCGGACGTTTGCCGATGCCAGTCCGCACACGGACCGTCCACCGACGAATGACCCGGCAAACCGGGACGCCGCGCCGCCGAAGGGTGCCTTCGGCGCACGCGGCCGGGCCCGCCGGCCCTCCTCTCCGGTCAGGCGGCGTCCAGTTCCGTGAGCTCCTCCGCGGTGAGGGTGAGGCCGGGGGCGGCGGCCGAGTCGCGGATCGTCCCGGGCCGGCTCGCGCCCGGGATCGGCACGACCACCGGCGACTTGGCGAGCATCCAGGCCAGGCACACCCGTTGCGGGCTCACCCCGTGGGCCTCGGCGATCCGGGCGAACGGGGCATGGGCGGAGCCGAGTCCACCGGCGTGGGAGATGCCGCCCAGCGGGCTCCAGGGCAGGAAGGCGATGCCGAGTTCGTCGCACAGGCGCAGTTCCGGCTCGCTGGAGCGGAAGGCCGGGGAGAACTGGTTCTGTACGGAGACCAGCCGGCCGCCGAGGATCTCGTTCGCCTGACGGATCTGGTCCGGGTCGGCGTTGGAGATGCCGGCCATCCGGATCTTCCCCTCGTCGAGGAGGTCCCGGATCGCGCCCACGGACTCCGCGTAGGGCACCCGCGGGTCGGGGCGGTGGAACTGGTAGAGCCCGATGGCCTCCACCCCGAGCCGGCGCAGGGAGTCCTCGCAGGCGGCCTTCAGGTGCGCGGGGCTGCCGTCCTGGGTCCAGCTGCCGTCGCCGGGGCGCAGATGCCCGCCCTTGGTGGCGACCAGGACGTCCCGGCCCCCGTCGTGGGAGGCGAGGGCCTTGGCGATCAGCGTCTCGTTGTGGCCGACCTCGTCGGCGTGCAGGTGGTAGGCGTCCGCGGTGTCGACCAGGGTGACGCCTGCGTCCAGCGCGGCGTGGATGGTGGCGAGGGAGCGCGCCTCGTCCGGTCGTCCCTCGATGGACATGGGCATGGCGCCCAGACCGATCGCGCTCACTTCGACGTCACCGATACGGCGGGTGTGCATGGGCTCGTGACCTCTTTCCGGCTGTCGTGCGGAACGGCTGGCGTCCGGCGCCCCGGGCGGGGTGATCCCGGCCGCGCCGGACGCCCTCCACACTCTCCGGACCGTGTGCCGAAGGTCCAATAGAGGAATGAGAACGGATTCAGCAGTCGGGCCGCTGAATCCCGTGGGCCGCCTGTCCCCTCGCCGCCGCCGGCCGACAGCGCGACCACCGTGACGGAACCCGCCGCGGTCCGTCACCGGTGACGGACCGCGGC